>CAZILI010000081.1:0-10414 GCA_964539965.1 uncultured Burkholderiales bacterium
GCAAGAGAGTGTCACTTCGTCGTCCCGGCCATCATCCGGGGATGACGGTTGGCGCGCTGCGCTCGATGCAGTGTCGACGTCGATGAGCCTCGTTTCCGACGGTGGTGGTGAAAATCTGCGCTACCTGCTGGATCGCTACAGCGGCAACGTGCGCTTGGCGCTCGGCAAGGGCCACCAAGCGGTGCAAGGCACGGCTTACGGCACGGTCAAGAAGGAAGGCCGTAAGATCAAAGTGGTGGACATCAAGTACTACCCGGCCGAGAAGGTCAATCCGCCCGACGGAATCAAGAGCGTGGACTGGATCAAGTCCGGATTCAAAGCTAAGTAGGCGCACGAGCAAGTCACGGCAGGGCGCGGTGCGACCGCTCCTTGCCTGCCGCTGCCCTCCCCTTCGCCTGTTCGCGCACCATGCCGGTTTTGATCGACGGCCTCATCTACGCCTCGTGGCTATTCATCATCGCCACGGGCTTGACGCTCGTCTACGGTGTGATGAAGATTCTCAACCTGGCGCACGGCAGCCTGTACGCGCTGGGCGCCTACGTGGCCGTGTCGTTGGTCGGCGCTTGGCTCGGCGGCAACCACGCGGTGATGATGAGCTACGTCCTGTTGCTCGTCGCCGCCGTGCTGGTCGGTGCCGTGATGGGCCCCCTGATCGAGCGCGGCTTGCTGCGCTTCATGTACGACAAACATGAAGTCGTGCTGCTGCTGGTCACCTATGCGCTGTTCTTGATACTGGAGGACGTTATCAAGCTCGTGTGGGGCGTGGAATCGCTCTCGATCCCGGATCCTTACACCGCACTCGGCAACGTGTCCTTGCTGGGGGTGAGCTACCCGGCCTACAACCTCCTGCTGCTGGCGGTTGCGGCGGCGGTCGGGCTCGGCCTCACTTGGTTCGTGCGCGGCACCCGGCAAGGCAAGCTACTGACGGCGGTGATCCACGACCGCGAGATGGCCCGCGCCATGGGTATCCGGGTCGAGCGCTTCTATCTGCTCACGTTCAGCTTGGGGGCGACACTCGCCGCGCTGGGCGGCGCGTTCACCGCGCCCACGGTGTCGGTGTTGCCCGGCATGGGCGTAGACATCATCGTGCTCGCTTTCGCCGTGGTGGTGATCGGCGGCTTGGGTAGCCTGGCGGGTGCGGCGATCGGCGCTTTGATCGTCGGTGTGGTTCGCTCCGCCGCCGTGCACTATTGGCCCGAGGTCGAGTTGTTCAGCGTGTACTTCGTGATGGCCCTGGTCTTGCTGCTGCGGCCCAAGGGCCTGTTCAGTCCACCCGAGGTGCGCAAGATTTGATTGCTCCGGCAGTGCGCACCCAGCTCTACTTCGCTCTTCCGCTGCTCGTCCTCGTGCCGCTGGGGCCGTGGCTACCGCAGTGGGCCTTGTTCCTCATCACCGTGTCGCTCGCCAAGGGATTCGTGGTACTGGGGCTCATGTTGCTCTTGCGCGCCGGCCTGGTGTCGTTCGGCCAGGGGTTGTACTACTGCATCGGCGCTTACACCGCCGGCATATTGTCGCAATCCTACGGCCTTAACGAGCTGGTGAGCTTGTTGGCGGCCGGCACATTGAGTGCCGGACTGGTGGCAGCGCTGCTCGGCTTCTTGCTCGCCAAGTATCGCGGCATTTTTTTCGGTCTGCTGAGCTTGGCTTTTTCCATGATCCTGTACGGCATCATCGTCAAGAGCGCGGCACTCGGCAGCACCGACGGCTTTACGCTGCCCCCTCCGAGCCTGCTCGGCTGGAAGCTCGAGGCCGCCACGCGCTACGCTGTGTTCGCCCTCGGCGCGCTGCTGGCGTTAGCGATCGCTTGGCGCGTGGCGCTTTACTTCGATACTCCGTTCGGCCGATTGGCGCCCGCGATCCGCGACAACGAAATCCGCGTGGAATACCTCGGCCAGTCGGTGCGCAACGCCATACACGTAAAGTACACCCTGGCCGGAGCGCTCGGCGGACTCGGCGGCGCGCTCGCCGCGCTCACGGTGGGCCACATCGACCCGGAGATGGCGTACTGGACCACTTCGGGCGAATTCGTGTTCGCCCTCATCGTCAGCGGCGGCGGCAATGTCGCGACTCCTTTCCTCGGCACATTGCTGGTCGAAGCGCTGCGCAGCTACGCCTACGTGCGCTTTCCCAACGTCTGGCAGATGGCGCTCGGCGTGGCGCTGTTGTTGGTCATCTATTTCTTGCCCGACGGGCTCGCCGCGCTCGCGCGGCGTCGGCGCAGCGCATGAGCGTCATTCTGCAAACTCGCGGCTTGAGCAAGCACTTCGGCGGGGTAGCGGCGGCGAGCGACATCAACGTCGGCATCGACGAACACAGCGTAGTGGGGCTCATCGGCAGCAACGGCGCGGGCAAGACCACGTTCGTCAATTTGGTGACCGGCTATCTCAAGCCCAGCACCGGCTCCATACATTACGCCGAGCGCGATATCACTCGCCTAGCGCCGCGACAAATCACCCGGCTCGGCATCGCGCGCTCGTTCCAAATCCCACAGCTATACGACTCGATGAGCGTGCGCGAGAATGTCCTGGTGGCGCTCGGCATCGTCGCGCGCAACGGCGGGGCGGCGAGTTCGGCACGCGAGCAGGAGACGGCCGCGCAGGCGCTGCTGGCGCGCTTCGGCTTGGAAACCCACGCACACCGCCCGGCGCGCGTACTGCCGCAGGGTATCCGCAAACAGCTCGACATCGCGCTCGCCATGGCGGGGGAGCCGCGCGTGCTCATGCTCGACGAACCCACCAGCGGGGTAGCGGCGGAAGAGAAGTTCGGCATCATGGACATGATCCTCGAGGTGATCCGTACGCAGCGCGTCACGGTATTGTTCGTCGAGCATGACATGGACGTGGTGAGCCGCTACGCGCAGCGTGTGTTGGCGTTCTACGACGGGCGCGTCATCGCCGACGCCGACCCGGCCCAGGTCCTGGCCGACGCCGAAGTGCAGAAATACGTGACCGGCAAGTCCCACACGGCCGCTGGAGCGCCGCGCCATGCTTGAGTTGCGCGGCTGGTCGGTGGCGGTCGAGTCGGTGGAAATCCTGCGCAGCGTCTCGCTCGACTTGCCCACGGGCTCGATGGCCGGACTGATCGGCCGTAACGGCGCCGGCAAAACCACCCTCATGCGCAGCCTGATGGGACTGATCGAGCCGCACGCCGGCACTCTCAGTTTCGACGGCGGCGATCTCACGCGCCTCGCCGCCGATCAGCGCGCGCGCCTAGGCATCGGTTACATGCCAGAGGATCGCCGACTGGTGCCGGAACTCACCGTGCAAGAGAATGTCATGGTCCCGGCTTGGGCGGCGGGCGTGCGCGACCCCGGCGAACGATTGCGCGAAGTGTATGCGATGATCCCCGAGGTCGAGCAGTTTAAGGACCGTCGCGCGTTGCAGCTGTCGGGCGGGCAACAGAAGCTGGTCGCACTCGCGCGCGCCCTCATGCACGGCAGCAAGCTGCTGTTGCTGGACGAGCCGTTCGAGGGCGTGGCGCCGGCGCTCGCGCAGCGACTGGTCGAGGTGGTAGCCGGTTTGCGCCGGCATGGGCTTTCGGTATTATTGTCGGAGTCGGACCTGCAGCACTCCGCGGGCATTTTGGATCGGGTGTTCCGCATCGATCGCGGGGTCATTGAAAATCGCGTATGACTTGGACTCTTCCCCCCGGCCTAGGCGTGCGCGCGGAAGCGCACTACGGTGATCGCGTCGTGCGCTGCTTCACGCCGCGCCCGCAAAATGTCGACGCCCTGTTGCGAGCGGCCCTCGAGCGGGCGCCGCACACCGAGGCAATCGTTTCGGCGCACGACGAGCGCATTCGCTACGCCGAGCTGGACGACATCGTCACGCGGGTGGCGCACAACTTGGCAGCGCTCGGCCTGCAGCGCGGCGAGCGTATCGCCATCCTGCTCGGCAATCAGCCCGAGTTCGTGTACACCTTGCTCGCCGCCGCGCGCATGGGCGCAATCGCCGTGCCGCTCAACATCCGCGAGCAAACGCCCGAACTCGAATACGCGCTCACGCAGTGCGGCGCCAAGATGCTGGTGCATCGAAGCGAACTGGCCGCGCGTCTGCCGCGACGCGCGCAAACTCCGGCGCTCGTGCATTTGTTCTCGGTGGGCGGCGACGCCTCCGGCTCGCATCCGTTCGCTCGCCTGTTGCAAGCGCACGGGCCGGCGCAAGCTTTCGCGCCGCCGGACGAGGAAGAGGTCGCCGTGATCTTGTATACGTCCGGCACCACAGGACGCCCCAAGGGCGCCATGCTCACCCACTTCGGCATCGTGCACTCGGCGCTGCACTATCAGGTGTGCATGCAACTGGGCGAGGGAGAACGCTCCTTACTGGCCGTGCCGGTGAGTCATGTCACCGGTGTGGTCGCCATTATCGCTACCATGCTGCGCTGCGCGGGAACGGTGGTGATGATGCAAGAATTCAAGGCGCGCGCTTGCCTGGAGCGCCTAGCGGGCGAGCGCATCACGCACACCATCATGGTGCCGGCAATGTTTAACTTGTGCCTGCTCGATCCTCAATTCGCCGAGTTCGATCTGTCGGCGATGCGCATCGGCGGCTACGGCGGCGCACCCATGCCCGAGGCGACCATCGCGGCGCTGGCGCAGAGACTACCGAACCTGATTCTGGTCAACGCTTACGGCTCGACCGAGACCACCTCACCCGTCACTCTGATGCCGCTCGGCATGACGGCGAAGCGTCCCGACAGCGTCGGTCAGACGGTCGTGTGTGGCGACTTGCGCGTCATGGACGAATCGGGCAAGGAAGTGCCGCCCGGCGAGCAGGGCGAAATCTGGCTCGGCGGGCCGATGGTGGTGAAGGGCTATTGGAACAACCCGCAGGCTACCGCGGCCGCTTTCATAGGCGGCTTTTGGCGCTCGGGCGACATCGGCTCGGTCGACCTAGACGGCTACGTGCGGGTATTCGATCGCATGAAGGACATGATCAACCGCGGCGGCTACAAGGTCTACAGCGTCGAAGTGGAAAACGTGCTGTCGCATCACCCACAAGTGATCGAGTGCGCCGTCGTGCCGGTGGCCGATCCGGTGCTCGGGGAGAAAACCCATGCCTTCGTACGCCGTCGCGACGCCGGTTGCGATGCGCAAGCGCTGCGCGCTTTCTGCGCGCAGCGCTTGTCGGACTACAAGGTGCCGGACTTTTTCACTCTGCAAGACGATCCGCTGCCGCGCAACGCCAATGGCAAACTCATGAAGCAAGCGCTGCGCGAGTCGCTGCCCGCCGCGAGTTAGTACTCTCACCTGTACTAGGCGTAGGCGCCAGTACAGATGCGCCCTCTAGCCATATACCCCCTTGAGGATGAGGTGTGGCCTACGGCTTGGCAGCCTGCGGCGCCGCGGCCGGCGCGCTCGCCGCCTGGATCAAATTCACCAAGTTGTCGATCTGAAAATTGGCGATGCTGAACACCGTGTTCCCGCCGACCGGCAGCAGATAGCGGCTATATCCGTCTGGCGCGATCTCACCCACCGCGTACTGCGCAAGCAGGCGCAGATCGCGGCCTTGGTAGATCAAGATGATCATGCGCGGCTTGGTGACGCCGAAGGCGTCGTTGACCTTGTCGAAGGGAAAGTCGCGCTCCAGTCGCGTGCGACCGAAGCCGGCAAGTGCCTCGTCGATGCGCTTGGCCGTCGCCGGATCGGTTTGATGCGTGTGACTCGCCTGCCCCGCGCTATGCACGCCGTGGTAATACCATGCGCCGGCTGCGTCACGCTCGAAGCGGTGCAGGGTTCCGCCGTAGAACACTTCGAGCGCGCTCAACTCGCTGACGTCTACCGGCAGCAGCATGCGCGGATCGCTCGCGACCTCAGCGTGGCCTTCGTGACCGCCCTCGCCGTCGATTTCTATGGTCCGCGCGATCACGATCGCCACGATCAAGGCAAGCACGAGCAGCCACACGACTATGACGCGGCGTTGCACTAACGTTGTCTCCACCACACCGCCGTGCCGATGATGGCGAGCAATCCCGGAATCAGCACGACGGAGAGGAATACCGTGCCTTTCATTTGCCGATTGGTGAGATTTACGCGCGGCATGTCGTAGGTGCGCGGTTCCACCCCGATCAGGTTTTCTTGCGCGGCGAGATAATTCACGGTGTTCAAAAACAGCTTGCCGTTGCCGAGCAGATGGAAGAACGAGTTGGTAGCGAAATCCGAGTCGCCCACCACGGCGATGCGCGAGGGCTTGACGTCCGCTTCGGCCGATGGGGCCGCCGCGCTCTTGTCGGCATCGGCTGACGCGCCCTCTGCGCGCAGGCGCATCAGCGCCTGCATGGCGCTGTCGACGGTCGCCGCTTTGCGTTTGGCGACCGCCACCATGGTGAGTGGTCCCGCTTTGTCCTCGCCCTCTTTGTACTCGGCGCGATCGGGGGTAGTCTCGCCATAGCTCTTCTTGGATGAATTCACCAGCGGCGTGGCGGTGGTGCCGGGCACACGCTGCGGGGTCGGCGACAGCGACCGCGCGCCAGGGAAAAACGTGAGCGGCAACTCGCGCGTAATCTGATGGAAGTTGTATTCGGTCACCGCCGGCGCGGACGGATCGGCCCAAAAGTGGCTGGCGTCGTCTATCACGATGTCGTTGTCGAGCGAGATGCTGTACTTCAATAGAATCGATTCCAGCCCGCTGTGCACGAACGGATCGAGCATGAACAATGCGTTTCCGCCGCCATCGAGATAACTCTGCACGGCGAGTACTTCTCTGGGCAGCAGTTCGAACTTCGGTCCCGCCACTACCAGCACGGCGCACTGCGCCAGGCTCGCGTCGCCTTTCAGGGTCGAGACTTTCTCGACCGTGTAGTTGAGGTTCTCCAGTGCGTTGCGTGCCTTTGCCATGCCGTGCTGCTCGTGAATGACGAGCTTGCTGCCCAGTCCGTGGCTGTGGCCGGCATCGCCTTCCATGTGATCGTGCGACTCGGCGCTGAAGGGATCGGCCTCCTTGTGGCCGTCCAGGAAACACACTCGCTCCTTGGCACCTTGCGAAACGCGCAAGATGCCGTTCGCGATGTCGGTTTCGGTGGGGCCGTTGATCGTCAGCTTGCGGTCTTCGCTTCGCATGATCGCGGTGCCCGCGAACTGCACGCCCATCAGGCGCGCCTGCGCCGGGTTGAGCATCGGGTCGAACAGCTCCAAGCTGATGCGCGGATTCTGCTTGACCATCTGCTGATACAGCTCGACCGTCTCACGCATCATGGGATCGTGGAAGAACGTGATACGCACCGGCTTGTCGATGGTCTTCAGCATTTTGACCGTCGGCTCGGACAGCGAATACTTACGGCCCGTGGTCATGTCGAAGCGCCATGAGAACAGCAACGACAAGTACGCCAGCGCGACCAACGCCGTCACCCATCCCAAGCCATGCAGCGCAATAGCCGCGCGCCGCTGCGTCAATAACGCGCCGAGTTCACCGCGCAGCGCAAAGCCGCCCCACAAGGTGAGTGCGCCCCCTAGACCGGCGGTGAGCCACGTCCACCACGTCGAATTCAGTACGATCGCATGGATCGCCGCGCTCGCCGCCAGTAGCGCGATACCGAGTAGCAGCAGCGAACCCGATCGAAACGAACTAGAACTATTCACCTTCTAGCGCCTCCACTGCAGATAGCTGGCGTTCAGCGTGAGCGCGATGGCGGTCACGCTGAGATAGAACGCGACGGCTTCGGTGCGCACCAAGCCGCGCACGAAATCGCCGTAGTGAAGCGCAAACGACAAGTAGCCGAAAAATCCTCGTAGGAATAAAGACGATTGAAAATCCTGCAGATGCCCGATATACCAAAAGGCGAGCAGCACCGACACCGTGATGAGCGCGGCCACGATTTGATTTTGCGTCAAGGCGGAGAACAGCTGGCCTACCGCGAGGCACGCCACGCCGAGCAGAAAGAACCCGAAGTAGCCTGAGAATATCGTGGCCATCTCCGGATTGCCGTATAGGTACAGCGGCACCAGGTTGATCATCGTGGTGACCGTCATCAGCGCCAGGATGGTCACGGCGCCGAGGAATTTACCCAGCACGATTTGCCACGACGCCAAGGGTAGCGTCGACAGCAACTCCATGGTGCGGGCCGTGTACTCGGCCGAGAAAAGGCGCATGGAGACCACCGGGATCAGGGTGATCAGCAAGATCCCCATGTTCTGCAGCGTGGTGTCCATGGTGGCGCTGCCGGTGAGGAATACGTTGTAGAGGAAAAAGTATCCGGTGCCGAGCAGAAATACCGCCACCACGAAGTAGGCGATCGGCGAGCGAAAATAGCTGAGCAGCTCCTTCTTGTAGACCGCGAGCAGGCCGCTCATCGGGCGCCCCTTGCGACTACCGGCGCGCACAGCGGGACGAGTCGGCTCATGCGTTTGCCCCTTCGCTCGGCGCGCTCGCTACATAGCGCAAGAAAATGTTCTCCAGGGTCGGCTGCTGCCGCTCCAGGCGATATAGATCCCACCGCTTGGTCACCTCGCGCGCGATCGCCGCCTCGATGCCCTCGCGCGCGTCGACTTGACACTCGGCGGCAACTACCTTCTCGTCTTCAATGAGCGCGCGCGCAACCACATCGCGCACGCCGTCGACCGCGCGCAATACTTCGCTCAATTGATCGGCCGGCGCGCTCGCGTGCAGCAGCACGCGGTTGGTCTGCTCGGAGGCGCGTTGCAGCGCGCTCGGTGAGTCGACCGCGAGCAGGCGACCCTGATTGATGATCGCCACGCGGCGGCAAATCATCGTCACCTCGGGCAAGATGTGGGTACTCAGCAGAACGGCGTGCTCTTGGCCGAAAGCGCGGATCACCTCCCGGGTCTCTTGAATTTGTCCCGGATCGAGTCCGGCGGTGGGCTCGTCGAGCAGCAGGACCTCCGGCTTTCCGAGTAGGGCTTGGGCCAGGCCGAGGCGCTGACGGTAGCCCTTGGATAGCTTGTATATCTCGCTGCGCGTCACAGCCTCAAGGCGGCAGGCAGTAGTGACTCGATCGAGCTCGCTCGCGATCGCCCCGCGCGCAACCCCTTTGACCCTGGCGACGAAGCGCAAATAGGCCGATACGTCCAAGCTGTCGTACAACGGCGGCTGCTCGGGCAGATAGCCGATGTGGCGCGCCGCCTCGTGGTTGCGGCTCGCCATGTCGTAGCCGGCCACTTTCACCGAGCCGGAAGTCGCCGCCGTGGCGCCGGATATCATGCGCATGGTGGTGGTCTTGCCGGCGCCGTTGGGGCCGAGAAAGCCGACGATCTCGCCTTTCTCCACGCTAAACGACACGTCGTGGATGATGACCTTGGGGCCGTAGCGCTTGTAGACGGATTGAAGCTCGATTGCGGGCATGGTTCTCTTGAGGTGCAACAAAACGAAGGCCCCCAGGCGGGGGCCTTCTTTGCAGCGGCGTGAAGCCTAGCTTACTTGTACCAGCGATCGCCGCCTTTAGCCCACTGATCCTGGTCGTGCGCATAGAAGACTTCCGCACCTTCCAGGTCGCGCATGAACTTCATGCGGTTTAGCGACTTGGTGTAGTCCATGACGCTGTAGTTCAAGCCGGCGGGGTAGCCGTCCATGTTTTCCTGCATCCAGATCGCGTCTTGCGACATGATCATGGTCTTGCCGCTGGCAAGCTTCACCTTCATGGACTGATGGCCCAAGGTGTGGCCCGGGGTGGACAGAATCATCACGCTGCCGTCGCCGAACAGGTCGTAATCGCCTTCGAGCTCGAGGTAGTTAAACTCGCGCGCGTTGTCGATGTCGGCCATCACGAACGTGCCCGGCGAGGTGCGGCCCTGGAACTTCTCCGGGAACCAGGCTTGATAGAGTTCTTTCTTCTGGATCACGTGAATGGCCTTGGGGAACATCTCGATGTTGCCGATGTGGTCCAAGTGCGAGTGCGAGGTCACCACGATTTTGACATCGTCGGTGGTCTTGCCGACCTTCTTGAGCCAACCGTCGATGGTGGTTTCCTTGGTCTGGTTGGGCTTCAAGAAATCGCAGTTGCCGGGGGCCCAATACTTTTTGCATGCGTCCATGCCGCCGACGATGGCGGCGTTGTTGCCGGTGTCGAACACGATCAGACCCTTCGGGTGATCGATGATCCACATGCTGACCGGGATGGTGATGTCACGCTGCCTCTCTTTCGGCACGGTCGGGATCAAGCCGGTGATCGGGAACGGACCGAACATGCCGCTGGTCGCCCAGTACACGCCCTTCACCTGAGCCATGGCCCCTGACGAGCCGATCAAGCACAGCAAGCCGAACAACGCTGCCGCGCTGCCAAGTCTCTTCATTTGCTTCCTCCTTTGGTCTGTCGCTTGAGATGGTCACCATGCCTTCCTTGTGGGCGGCATGGCGTTCTTGTGTTTCCGCCACGCGATCCGAGCGCGGGAGCGGGGGGTTAAGCGTTTGGGGGGTTTTGCGCGGGAACGCGCGCGCCAGTGAAGAAATAATTAGCGGTAAGC
>CAZILI010000081.1:10424-11631 GCA_964539965.1 uncultured Burkholderiales bacterium
GCTCGAGTCAAGAAATCTTGCGCGATACGCAAGCGCTCGCGCACAGTCCGTTGACAGGCGGCACAGTAGGCTTATGCTGTGCCGCAGCATAGAGGCCTTGCACCCCCGCAGCGAGGGAAAATATTTTCCCGAAACCTATTGATTGCGGCGGTACGCTTAAATTATATTCCCCCGCGGGATTGCCAATCTCGGGGCAGTCTTCTACAGCCATTATCAAAGAACGACAAGGCAGCGGTACAAGCAGCATTCCTTCCTTTCTGCGCAAGTAAGCGAGTAGTTAGTAACGAGCCAATAACTAATGACTCTCAACAGGAGGTAGTCTAAATGCGTAATTCCCTGAAATACCTAAGTGCAGCGGCGGTCGCCGCTGTGATGGGAGGTCAGGCGTACGCGCAGGGCGTTGACGAGCTCGGAGCGTACATGCAACCCAACTATGTGTCCGACCAAATGCTGATGCATGCGGACAAGGACGCCAACAACTGGGTGCTGTACGGTCGCGACTATCAAAGCACGCGCTATAGCCCGTTGGCGCAAGTGAATGTGCACAACGTGAAGCACTTGGTGCCCAAGTGGCAGCTTTCCTTCGGTGTGCTGGACGGCCAAGACAGCCAAGCCAACGTCGTGAACGGCACGGTCTATGTCACCTCGTCCTACAACAAGGTGTGGTCGGTCGACGGCGCCAGCGGTAAAGTCAATTGGAAGTACGAGCGCGAGCTGCCGGGCGACGTGTTCCCGAAGCTGTGCTGTGACGTCGTGAACCGCGGCGTGGCGGTGTACAAGAACAAGGTCTACCTGGCGACCTTGGACGCCCACATCGTGGCGCTCGATAACGCGACCGGCAAGGTCGTCTGGGACAAGAAGATCGGCGATTACACCTACGCCGAGACGTTCACCATCATGCCGATGGCGCTGCGCGGCAAGATCATCTTCGGTACGGCGGGCGCGGAATACGGCGTGCGCGGCTGGATCGCGGCGGTCGATGCCGACAGCGGCGAACTGGTGTGGAAGACCTACACCATCCCCGGCCCGGGCGAACCCGGCAACGATACGTGGGCGGGCGAGTCGTGGAAGTACGGCGGCGGCTCGGCCTGGATCACCGGCTCCTACGATCCGGAAACCAACAACCTTTTCTGGCCTGTCGGCAACCCCGGCCCCGACTTCGATCGTCACGTACGTCTGGGTGACAACCTGTTCACGAACTCCAACC
>CAZILI010000082.1:0-11603 GCA_964539965.1 uncultured Burkholderiales bacterium
GGCGATCGAACATCAGGGGGCGGCATTCCTCGACGTGATTTCGCCCTGTGTCGCGTTCAACAATCACGAGGGCTCGACCAAGAGCTACGACTACGTGCGGGAGCATAACGAGGCGGTGAATCGCATCGACTTCATGTCCAAGCGCGAGGCCATTGAAGTCGACTACGAGGCGGGTACCTTGCAAGAGGTGAGGCAACACGACGGATCGGTGCTGCGGCTGCGAAAAGTGGCGGTGGACTATGATGCGAGCGATCGCATCGCCGTGATGAACTACCTGCAGCGGCGCGAAGCCGAGGGCGAGATTGTCACCGGCCTGCTTTATGTCGACGCGCAAGCGGCCGATCTACATGTCTATCTGAATACGGTGCAAGCGCCTTTCAACGCCCTTACCGAGCGTGAGCTTTGCCCCGGCGGGGCGGCGCTAGAGAAGATCAACGCTTCGCTGAGATAGTATCGCGGGTTTCGAAAACGGGGCGCGCCGGCCGAGCTAGCGCGCGAGGCGCGCGACGACTCTCAAACGATCGGCTCGAACAGCGCTTGCACGTCCTCTTGGGTGAGCGACCAGGCGGCGCGCTCGCTGTCGCCGAGGATCCCCGCGGCAAGAGCCGCCTTCGAAATCTGCAGGCCGGCGATTTTCTCTTCGACGGTGCCGGCGGCGATCAGCTTGAATACGAATACCGGCTTATCTTGGCCGATGCGATGCGCGCGATCGGTCGCTTGGTTTTCCACCGCCGGATTCCACCACGGATCGTAGTGGATCACCGTGTCGGCGGCGGTGAGGTTGAGCCCGGTGCCGCCCGCTTTGAGGCTGATGAGGAACAGGGGAGCGTCGCCGCGCTGAAACGCGCTGACCGGGCGCTCGCGGTTCTGCGTCTCGCCGGTGAGCTTGACGTAGATAACCTTGCGGGCCTTGAGCTCGACTTCGATCAATTCCAGCATGCTGGTGAACTGAGAGAACAGCAGCACGCGCCGACCCTCGGCGAGCAGCTCGTCCAACATGTCCAGCAGAGCGTCCAGCTTGGCGGACTCTTTGACCTTCTTTGCCGCCTCGAGCTTGAGCAATCGCGGATCGCAGCACGCCTGCCGCAGTTTGAGCAGCGCGTCGAGCAAGATGATCTGGCTTTTCGCCAGCCCACGCGTCGCGATCTCGGCGCGCACACGTTGATCCATGGCCGCGCGCACGGTTTCGTACAAATCGCGCTGTGCGCCGGCTAGCTCCACTTTTTGCACGATCTCGGTCTTCGGCGGCAACTCGGTGGCGACCTGTTCCTTGGTTCGGCGCAGCAGGAACGGACGGATACGGCGCGCCAAGCTTGTGCGGCGCAGCGTGTCGCCGCGCTTTTCGATCGGCGTCCGATACACGCGGCGGAACGTCTCGGCGTCGCCCAAGAAGCTCGGCATGAGAAAATTGAACAGCGACCACAGTTCGCCGAGATGGTTCTCCAGCGGCGTGCCGGTCATGCACAAGCGATGACGCGCTTGCAGTTCGCGCACCACCCGCGCCGCCTGCGTCTGCGCGTTTTTCACTTGCTGAGCCTCGTCCAGAATCACCAGGTGAAACTGCTGCGCCAATAGCGCTTGGCGGTCGCGCACTAGCAGCGGATAGCTGGTAAGCAGCAGGTCGCACTCGGCGAATTGCGCGAAGGCGGTTTTGCGTCCCAAGCCGTGCGATACGTGCAGCCGCAACTCCGGAGCGAGCTTGTGCGCTTCACTCTTCCAATTGGGCAGCACGCTGGTGGGCGCGACCACCAGCGCCGGGCGATCGAGTCGGCCCGCGCGCTTTTCCAGCAGAATGTGGGCGAGCGCCTGAACGGTTTTCCCCAGCCCCATGTCGTCGGCGAGAATTCCGCCGAAACCGAACTCGCGCAAGAACTGCAGCCACGCCAAGCCTTGTTGCTGATAGGGGCGCAGGCGGGCCGCAAAGCCGCTCGGCTCGCTCATGGGAACAAGTTGAGCGAATTCCGCTAGCCGCCGACCCAATTCGCGTTGCGCTTCTCCGCCGTGCCAGGCGAAGCCCGCCTCCCGCTCCAGGTCGGCGAGGCGCAACGCGTCCAGGCGCGACAGACGCAAGCGCGTGCCCGGCGTATGGTCGAGTAGTTCATGCAATACGGTGACCACGCTGCGTAGCCGCGCCATGGGCATCGGCAGCAGTCGCCCATCGGGGAGCTTGATGACCGTCACTTCGTCGGACTGCGTCGCCGACTTTATTTGATCGAGCAGTTCGGGCCGCGAGCGCAGCGCGCCGAGCAGGATCGGTACCAGATCGGTGCGTGCGCCGTCGATTTCCACCGCCAGCTTGAGGTCGAACCAGTCTTCGCCCGAGGGCTCGACCTCGGCGTGCCAATCGCCCATCTGCGCCAGCCTGAAGCGGAAGCTCTCGTCGCACTCGATGCGCCAGCCTCGACTTTGCAGTTCGGGGATGTCCTGGCCGACGAAGCGCAGCCACGCCGCCTCATTGGGCAAGGTATAGTCGTGCTTGTGTCCTTGTGGGTAGAACTGTACGGCGCTCATCACTTTCACGAATTCCTGCCCCTCGAGAACTTGGCGGTAGGCTTTTTCTTCGCGGTGATCGCGGCCGATAACCCATAGCGAGCCCTCGCGAAACACTTCGATCTTGCCGGGACTATCGCGATTCACGCTCGTTCCCGCGTAGTCGAAGGTGAGCGCGGCGATATCCAGAAATTCGCCCGCCGAGCGGAAGCGATAGCGCGAGTAGTCGAACGCTTCCAAGGTCGACAGACGCAAACAGGGAATGGGCTTTACCGCCTGGTCCACCCGCTCGGGGACGCAGGGCAGCGGCACTTCGTCGTGGCCGGCGAATTGGCTCTCGAGCGCTGTGCGCACGCGAGCGGCATGGCCGGCGGGGATCTCGGGCGCGCGGGCCAGCATTTCGGCGAGTGAACCGGCGAGGCCCAGCTCGGTTGCGCCGCATTCGCCGGTCGCCGCATCGATATACCAGGGCGGGGAGAGCGGAAGCGTGGCGGCCGACGGCGGCTCGGTTTGGGCGAGCAGATGCTGGGCGCCTTGCTCGTCGTACTGCCAAGCGAGATGCCCCCGCCGCACCGCCCCTTGGCGCAGCGGCGGAGAGTCGACCCGCAGCCAATGGCAGCGGCCGGTGGCGATCATGGCCGCTAGCATCGCCGAGCCCATCTCTCCGGTCAGTTCGTACTGGCCGTCATGGTGGGTGCGTGCATCCAGATGCAAGCGCCGCAGAATGCGAACGTCGCTCGGCAGCACGAAACCCGGGGGGCTGCTGATGGCTTGATACACGTTGCTCCAAGGGCTCGGCGCGCTGTAGCCACCTGCCTTGCGCAGGCGCGCGGTCATGGTGCGCAGCCGCAGCAGTCGGGACGTGTAGCTGTCGTTCGGCACGTCGAGGACATATAGCAAGCGATGCATCACGGTCGGCGGGTAGGCTTCGAGCGGCGCCTTGGGCGCAAGCGCCAGCCCGGCTTGCTCCAGCCAATTGGTGATCCGGATGGGCAACACGGTTGCGGCCGGGAGCGGCGCCGAGGCGCGCGGGGTAGAAGCGCGCCGTGGCTCGATCGGCGCAGAGCTCGAGTCCGATTCGGTAGCCGGCGCGCGCAGCGCCTGCAGCAGCGCCGCGGCAACGTGTTTGCAGTTCACCCGCATCGGACAGGTGCAGGTGCCGTACAGCTTCACACCCGTGCTGCCGTTCAACAAGGTCACGTCGACCTGGTAAGGCACGTGATGGCTGCCGTTCACTTGGGCCGTAATGCGATTCTCATCCGCGCGGAGCTCCACGGTGCGGACTCTTCCCTGCGCGACATACTCCTCGCCGCGCGCGAGGTAGAGCGCGTCGAGGTTGCGGTCGAGATCCTTGCGGGTGAAAGAAACGGCCATTGCGGAGGCGGCAGACCTAGTGATCGTACCCGATGTGCGCGGAGCGGCCAAATCGTGCTCGGGCGCACGCGCTCGTGATCGCGGCGATCGCACGGGAAAACTTCCCAAATGGCCCCTTCACAAGGCGGCGACTTTCATTTGCCGATGCAGTCCGAATACAATCGCTTTATGCACCCTGCCTCGATCTCGGGAGCGCACGGTGATGGCCGCACGTCAAATTAGAAGTGCCCCGTTGCAGGCCACCGGCGCTGCGGCGGGCAACAACAGGGAGGAGCCCAATTGAGAACCATTCTTCTGCCGCTCGCGCTGTCGAGCCTCGCCATCTCTGCCGCGGCGCAAACACCAAGGGAGGCAGCCGAGTCGACCGAGGTGTTCGCATTGCCGACCGAAGAAATCACGGCGTATCGCGTGCCGCTGCAACTGCGCGAGGCAACCCAGGGCGTGAACGTCATCACCCAGCGCGAGATCACCGCACGCAACCCGCAGTCCGCGCTCGACTTGCTGCAACAGCTGCCCGGCGTGCAGGTCGACCGCGTCGGCAACGCCAGCGGACTCGCCAGCGTGTATATACGAGGAAGTGAAGCCAATCACGTGCTGGTGTTGATCGACGGCGTACGAGTGTCGGACCCTACCAACTCGCGCGGCGGCGGATTCGACTTCTCGGCGCTCGACGTGAGCAGCATCGAACGAATCGAAGTGATACGCGGCGCGGGATCGGCGTTGTATGGGGCGGACGCGCTCGGCGGCATCATCAATATCGTGAGCAAGCGCGGCAAGGCCGACGGCATTCACGGCTCGGTCTCGGGCGGCGTGGGGGGACAGGACTATCGTCAAGCGCAGGCTTCACTCGCCGGTGGCGTACCGAAGCTGCAGTTCAACTTAAGCGCTTCGGTTCTCAAAGACGGGCGTAAGGAAGACGGTGGCGACCTGGAGCTTTCGACCTTCGGTGGATCGCTCGCCGTGCAACCGCTCGACAGCTTGGATCTTCGCCTGTACGCGCGGCGCAGCGATCGCAAGAGCAATGAGTTTCCCGAGTTTAGCGGCGGCGTCTTGTTTGCGGAAAATCGCGAATTGGAAACTCGCGATGCGACCGAAGACATCTACGGCATCGATGCGGCGTACGACGCGAGCGAGCGCATCGAAATCAATCTCAAGCTGTCGCGGTTCGACCGCCATGAAGACAAGCACACACCGCAGATTCCCTTTGGTCCCGGCGCGCCGAACTTCGTTCCCGACACGACAACTGAGGTCGATCTGCTGCGCGACGCGGCGTTGGTGAGCGCCAATTTCAAGCTGCCGCTCGATTCCGATCTAACGGTGGGCTTCGAGCACTATCGCGAGGTGGGCAAGAACAAAGGCGTATTGATCATCCCGGGCTTTCTCATCGGGCTGCCGTTCGACGTGTCTAGCCCGACCGATTTCGATTTGACGCGCAAGGCGGATTCGCCGTTCGTGGAGCTGAAGACCAAGCCGGCGCCCGGTTTGGTGTTACTTGCCGGCGTGCGGCACGATGCCATCAAGGATACGGGCTCGAAGCTGGATGCGCTCGGCGGCGCACCGACCGAGATCTCGATCAAGCGCACCGAAACCAGTCCGAGCGCGGGCGTGCGTTACACGCCGCCGGGGATGCAAACGACTTTCAAGGCGAACTACGCCGAGGGTTTCAAGCCGCCGAGTTTTTTTGCCATGGGCGATCCCAACGTCGGCAATCCCGCGTTGCGTCCGGAAACCAGCAAGACGGCCGAAGTCGGCTTCGAGCAGGGAATGTGGGACGGGCGGGCACGCTTCGGCCTGAGCGTGTTCCGCGCGCGCTTCAAGGATTTGATCGATTTCGTCGGCGGCACCTTAGTCAACGTAAATCGCGTCCGTTCCGACGGAGTCGAGACCGAACTGCGCGTGCAACCGATCCAGCCGTTGTCGATCGCCGTCAACTATACCTACAACGACTTGGAGAACGCGGATACCGGCGTGCCGCTCAAGAGTCGGCCGCAGGATCGCATTGGTTTGTCGGTGAACTACGCGCTGAGCGAAGCTTGGCAGTTAGCGCTCAACGCAAGCTATGTCGGCCGGGTGTTCGATCAATCGATCCCGACCGGCGATCGCTTTCTCGAGCGCTATACGCTGGTCGACACCAGCGTGTCGTACAAATGGCGGCAATTGACTGCGACGTTCGCGATCGACAATTTGCTCAACGACAAGTACCAGAGCTTCATCGGCTTCGAGAACCCCGGCATCCGCGCTCGTGTAGGGCTCGGTTACACCTTCTGAGGGCGCTACGTCACGACTGGCTGAAAACCTCCTGCAAGGTCGCCGCGATCTCTTTCACCGCTTCGTTCGCTGCGCCGATCGCGCCGTCCATCGTGATAAAGCCGTGCACCATGCCGGGGTAGCAGCTGTAGCGCACGGCCACACCGCTCTTCGCGAGGCGATCGGCATAGGCTTTGCCCTCGTCCAGCAAAGGATCGTGATCGGCGGTAATGACCAGCGCGCGCGGCAGGCGTGACAAGTCCTTCGCCAGAAGTGGTGAGGCGCGCCAGTCGGCGATGTCGGCTTGATCCCGTAGGTAGGCGTTCTTGAAGAACGTCATTCGCTCGTGGGTGAGCAGATAGCCCTTACCCAAGCTACGATACGAGTCGGTGTTCATGCGAAAATCCGTCACCGGGTATACCAGCGCTTGCAAGCTCAGTTGCGACCCGCCCGCTTCGCGCAGCGCCAGAGCGAGCACCGCCGTGAGGTTACCGCCCGCGCTGTCGCCGCCGGCGGCGAGGCGCTTGCCGTCGATGCCCCATTCACCGCCGCTGGCGGCAAGAAAGCGCGTTACCGCCAAGGCATCTTCGACCGCAGCGGGGAACTTGTGCTCTGGCGCGCGGCGGTAGTGCACGGCCGCCACGGCGCAGTGGGCGGCATTGGCGAGCGCGCGGCATAGCCGGTCGTGCGTATCGAGATCCCCCAGCACCCAACCGCCGCCGTGAAAGTAGATCAACGCGGGGAGCAAGGCGTGCGCGTCGCTGCCTCGCGGCCGATAGACGCGCAGCGGAATGTCGCCGCCGGGTCCCGCAACCTTGCGATCGCTTGCCGAGGCAACTTCTTGCGGCGGACCCTGCAGCGGGCCGCGCGACGCGATGAACATCGCGCGCGCTTGGTCCGGCGTTAGCGCATCGAGCGGCGGCAGATTCATCGCAGTGATCTTGTCGACTACGGCTTGGGCTTGAGGATGTAACGGCATAGTGGATCTCCGATTTTCTCCCATGCTACCGCAACCGCGGTGCCTTGCGGGGACAGAGTATGCGTAGGGTGCGTCCCATGCACCGAAACGCCCTTCTCGGTCAAAATCCTTGAACAGGAGTGTATGATCTTTAGTGAAAGCAAGCGCTCAGCTTTGAAGCCCTTACTATGAACACGAACATGTCTCGAAGCGTCGCCGAGTGGATCGCCGAATTTCTCGTCGCGCGCGGCGTCAAGCAAGTGTACGGTCTGCAGGGCGGCCACATACAGCCGATCTGGGATCAACTCGCGCAGCGCAACGTACGCATATTCGATGTGCGCCACGAGGGAGCCGGAGTGCACATGGCGCACTGCCATGCGGTGTTGACCGGAGAGGTCGGCGTTGCCTTTGCCACCGCTGGGCCGGGTGTGACCAATTGCGTGACGGCGATTTCCAACGCGCAGCTCGAGCGCGTGCCGGTGCTCCTGATCGGTGGCTGTGCGCCGGTGCCACAAGACGATCTTGGACCGCTGCAGGGCATCGATCATGTTTCCATCATGAAGCCGGTGACGCGCAGCGCGCGGACCTTGCGTAACGCGGATAACATTCTGCGCGATCTAGACAAGGCTTGGGCGATCGCCTCCGGCGACGGCAATACGCCGGGCGCGGTGTACGTCGAGATTCCAACCGACGTGCTGCGCAAGCGTGTGCCGCCAGGCGTCGTGCTCGAAGAGTTCCTGAGACCCAAAGCGCCGCGCTGCATCCCCCCAGAGGCGGCCGAGGTCATGCGCGCGGCAAGCCTTATTGGCGCCGCGCGAAAACCACTGGTGGTGAGTGGCCGCGGAGCGCTCGGCACTTCTGTCGAACTTCTGCGCTTTCTCGATGCGAGCGGTGCCCTCTACCTCGATACACAGGAGAGCCGCGGCCTGGTGCCGCCCGCGCACCCCGCGTTCGTGGGCGCGGTGCGCGCGCGCGCCATGAGAGAGGCCGATCTGGTGATTGCCGTGGGCCGCAAGCTCGATTATCAAATGGGCTACGGCTCGCCGGCGGTGCTGCCGAATGCGCGCTGGCTGCGCATCGCCGACAACGCGGAGGAATTGCGCGAAAACCGGCGCGGCGAAGTGGAGCTGTTCGCACACCCGGCGCTGGCGCTGGCTGCGCTGGCCGATGCGATGCCGGCGCGCCGCGCGGTGGATCTCGAGTGGAACAAAGCCTTGCGCGCCGAGCACCTTCGCCGGTCGTCCAAGTACGCCGACGAACTGGCGAGTTCACCCGCCGGAAGCGACGGCCATATGCATCCCAACCGCATTTTCGCCGCGCTGCGCCAAGTGCTGAAACCGGATGCGATCACGATTGCCGACGGAGGCGACATCTTGAGCTTTGCCCGCCTGGGGCTAGAGGCGCCGGCCACCTATCTCGATGCGGGCGCTTTCGGCTGCTTGGGAGTGGGCACGCCATATGGCGTCGCCGCGGGGCTGCTCTATCCGGATCGGCAAGTGGTCGTGATAAGCGGCGACGGGGCATTCGGGATCAATGCTATGGAGATCGACAGCGCCGCAAGGCACGGCGCCAAGGTCGTATTCATCATCGCAAACAACGCCGCGTGGAACATCGAGCGTCTGGACCAGCAGATGAACTACGGTGGACGCATTGTGGGTACCACCTTGGCCTGGAGCGATTACGCCGGCATGGCGCGCGCCTTCGACTTGCATGCCGAGCGGGTGACCGAACCGGCGCGGCTCAAAGGTGCGCTCGAAGAGGCTTTCGCAAGGGCGCCAGCGCTGGTCGACGTCATGGTGACGCGCGACGCGCTTTCCTCCGACGCCGGCAAGGGCTTGGGATGGGTAGCCGACTACCAAGCGCTAACCGCGTGGGACGATGCCGAGAAGGCACGCCGCAAATGAGAGGCGTCCGGCGCCGCTGAGCGCTGCTGCGCGCACGGCGCTTGCAAACCCGGACAAGCCGACGTGCTTTGGAAAGCGATACCCGTGTACCTCTGTTCGTCCAGGTGCACGACAACACCGCAGCATCGGCACTACTTGTTCGGCGAGCCTACCAAAAAGTGCGACGTCGGCTCTAGGCCATAAGTTGTCGTTGATGTTCACGCCACCTTACGGCGGCTCCTGGCCGACGGTGCGAGATGGAGGCCGGCCCGCAACTGCGCCTTCCGAGGCTGGCGACTAGTCAAACGTTCAGCCGCGGTTACCGCCGTTCACTTTTTCAGCGCCTGTTGGCACGCGAGGGTTGGAGCGGACATTCGGGGAAGCACACAACTGTTCGCTGAAGCCGACATTCGACTTCAATATCGCGGCACAAACTTGCCGTTCACCGGCATCGCCTGAGGGTGCCATTCCTCTGTTGCATCGCTAGCCAATCGGTTTGACAATGCCCAATTCCCGATGCACGCGAGGAGGAAACGCCATGAGACGAACAACAATTGCCGTCGCTTTCCTTTGCACGACCGCCGTTTGGGCGGACTGCCCGAGCGGCGTCTATGAGTTCACGGATGCCGACAAGAAATTCATAACCGACACCGTTGCCGTGTTGCAGGCCGCGGTGCCGCCCGCGCCCGAGGGATGGAGCCTGCGCGACCTGTATGGGGCACCTATTCGGCCCGGCGTGGCATGGCAACCGCCCAACAGCGCTTGTGCCGGCGCTGAAGCCCGTCCCCTCGTCGCCACCCACGACGTGAAGTACTTGTGGGTGACAGGGGAAAAGGACATTCTTCAGAAACAAAACGAGATTCGAAAGAAAATGGCTCTGCTCCAGCGTACGCCCATGACCCCCGATCAGGACAAGCTCGCGAAGGAGTTAGCCGTCAAAGACCGTGACCTTCGCTATCAGGCGCGCAAGTTTGAGAAAACGGACAAAGCCGAGGCCGACCGATTGAAGGCGGAAGCCGCTGTCTTCCGCAAGCAGCATGACGACATCCAGCAAGCTCACTTTGCCACGTTGAAGCCCCAAGTCGACGCGCTGCAGAAGGAGGAGGATGAGCTGTTGCGCGGTCGAAATCTGCTCGAGGTGAAGTTGCGCCTTTTTGTGAATAGCCAAGGGGTCGACTCACGCGATCTGAAGCCTTCCAGCGCGCAGGCAGGCGCGGAAACCACTTTGGCGGACGCCAAGCGCACGCTGTTGCTCTACGGCGCAGCCTGGAAGAAGCACCCCGACGGTTCCATGCTCGGCGCTTTCCAGCCCGGCGCGAAGATCCAAAAAGCCTACAACATCTATGTTGAGGCAGAGGGCGAGCCGAAGCAGGTCGAGGCGATTCTGTCAAAACTGGACGGCGCGGGACTGAAAGCGCTGCTGGGGAAATAGATCACGCCCCCGCAGCGGATTTACCGTTGAGTTGCGCGAGATCACGACAGAGACACGCAGACTTTTTGCCGCGGAAGCCGCCGCTCAATTCAAGCGGTGAGGTTGGCACGCGATTTGTGGCGCCGACATTCACACGAGCCGGTAAAATACACTAGAACCAGTACGAATAGAGACGGCATATGGCAATCGAACAGCGACTGCAAGAACTCGGCCTCGAACTACCCGCCGTGCCCACACCGGCCGCAAACTACGCGAACTGCGTGCGCACTGGTAGTCTCATTTTCTTGTCTGGCACCGTGCCGATGATGAAAGATGGCACGATTCCTAAAGGAAAAGTTGGGGCGGATGTCACAACCGAAGAAGCTGCTAAGCACGCGCGGCAAGTAGGCCTAAATCTTCTGGCAATCCTGAAGCAAGAGCTTGGCGATCTCAGCCGCGTGCGCCGAGTCGTCAAGTTGCTCGGTATGGTCAACGCGACCCCGGAGTTCCTTGAACATTCCAAGGTGGTCAACGGCTGCTCAGATCTGTTCTCTGAACTGTTCGGCGAAAGGCATGCTCGTTCGTCAATCGGAGTGGGAAGCTTACCGTTCGGCATTACGGTCGAGATCGAAGCGGTTGTCGAGGTCAGCTAATGTCAGTTGTCGAGCAGTCGGCGGGCGCGGGCTGCGCTAGTTCGGCGGCAGCATATGAGATGCACGGCGTATTAACGTTTGCCGCCGCGCGCTGTTGTTGGCGCAACGCCGCGATTGTTGACGTCCGCTGGGACGACAAGAGTTGACACGGGATCGAAATTGCCGCCATTCAGCGCGCAGGAGAAAGTTTCTCGAAACCCGACATTGACGCTCAGCCCGGCGGAAGATTTGCTGCCGTTCTGCGCTAACAACTCGGCTTGGTTCCGTGAACTGCTGACGCTTTGCGCGATTGTGCTTCGTGAAGTTTGGCTCTAGAGTGCGGGGCTGACGTCGTCCGTCCTACGTGAAGCGCGATCTTAAAGCAGCTTCCTACTCATCGTCAGCCTATGCATGCTGGCCGGCACCTGTGCTGAAGCGGCCACAGAGGTTGCGCTACGGCTTATGGTGGAAAGCAACCCGGGATCGGCCTTTGCCACTGGCGGCAGCTCTCGGGCCAGAAATACGAGTAGGCGGGCCGCTCGTTTATTATTTGGGCTCATCAGGAAATCGAGTGGGTGGATTTAGGGTGTTTTAGAGGACAGGTAACA
>CAZILI010000083.1:0-11601 GCA_964539965.1 uncultured Burkholderiales bacterium
CGAACAGGTCGCGCACGCGCGCCGCGCCGACGCCGACGAACATCTCAACGAACTCGGAGCCGCTGATGGAGAAGAACGGCACGCCCGCTTCCCCCGCGACGGCGCGCGCCAGCAGGGTCTTGCCGGTGCCGGGCGGGCCGACCAACAGCACGCCCTTCGGTACGCGTCCGCCGAGTCGGCCGTACTTTTGCGGGTCCTTCAAGAAGCCGACGATCTCGTGCAACTCTTCCTTGGCTTCGTCGACACCGGCCACGTCGGCGAAGGTCACCTTGGTGTCAGTTTCGACGTACACCTTCGCCTTGCTCTTGCCGATGGAAAGAAATCCCCCGCCCAGTCCCTGCTTCTCGGCGAAGCGACGCATCAAGAACATCCAAATGCCGAAAAAGACCAGCGCCGGGACAACCCAGGACAGAATGTCGCGCAAGAACGTGCTTTGTACTACGCCGGCGAACTTTACACCGTAGCGCCCAAGGTCGTCCGCCAGCGTCGGGTCCACCCGCGTGGTCACGAAGCGCGTGCGCCCGTCGGACAGCGCCTGCTTGAACTTGCCTTCGATATGGTTCTGCGAGATCGAAATCTCTTCGATCTGACCATCCTTCAGATAGGTCTGGAACTGCGAGTAGGCGATGGGTTCGACCGTGCGCATCGTCACCCAGGCGTTGTGCAGCCACATGACGCCCAGGATGGCGGCGATGAAGTACCATATGTTGAATTGCATTTGCTTGTTCATCTACGTGCCTCGCTTTGCGATGCCAACGTTCGACGGGGAGATGAAACCGAAATGAGTTTGGTTGCCGCGTTCCTGCTGCGTTGGGCGCTCGCCACCCTGCCGTTGTGGGTGGCAGACTACTTGTTTCAGGGCATCTCTTTCGATTCTACCGCCTCGCTGCTCATCGCCGGGCTGCTGCTCGGCTTGGTAAACGCGGTAGTGCGCCCGATTCTCGTCGTGCTCACCTTGCCGCTATCGATACTGACTCTGGGGTTCTTCGTCCTCGTCATCAATGCGCTCATGCTGTTGTTCGTGGCGTGGTTGGTGCCGGGCTTTCACATCGCCGGATTCTGGGCCGGTTTTTTCGTGGCGCTGTTCATCTCGGTTTTCAGTTTCTTCATCAATCGCTTCATCCCCAGATAACCGCAGGGCCCCATCGTGCATATCTGGTGGTGGTGGCGCGCGCTTTCAAGCGAGGCGAGCGCGGTTGAATTTCTGCGCCGAAAAGATGTCCAATAGGTTTTCCCGCGTGCTTTTGCTCCGGCGCCCATGCAAGCTGTTCGCCCGGCCGCAGTAGCCGGCTTGTTCTATCCCGCTCGAGCTGCTGAACTCGCGGGGGAAGTTGCGCGTCTGCTGGACGGCTCGCAAGACGCGAGCCCACCCCTTCCCGCCAACGCGCTGATTGTTCCCCCCGCGGGATACGTGTATTCCGGGCCGGTCGCGGCGAGCGCGTCCGCTTTCCGCAAGCCGACGCGCGAGCAAACGAAGCGGGTGGTGCTGCTCGGACCGGCGCATCGCGTGGCGTTGTCGGGCGTGACCTTGCCGGGGGCGCGGGCGTTTGCCACACCGCTCGGCACGGTCGAGCTAGACCGTGCCGCGATCGAGCGCGCGCGCGACTTCCCGATCGTCGCTGATCTCCCGGCCGCGCACGAACGCGAACACGCGCTCGAAGTGCAACTCCCGTTCTTGCAAAGCCTATTCGATGAATTTACGCTGGTGCCGCTGCTGGTCGGTAGCGCCGACGCGCAAGCGGTGGCCGCGCTGATCGATGCGCTCTGGGGCGAACAGGACACGGTGATCGTCGTCAGTTCGGACCTGTCGCACTATCTGGACTACGCCGGCGCGCGCTTGATCGATGCGAAGACGGCGGCCGACATCACGGCCCTGCGAGCCGGCTTGCGCGCTGACGAAGCTTGCGGCGCGACGCCGGTGAACGCCTTGCTGCACGTCGCCAAGCGACGCCTCATGCAAGCCCGCCTGCTCGACTTGCGCAACTCGGGCGACGCCGCTGGCGACAAGTCGCGCGTGGTGGGCTACGGCGCATTTGCTTTTGCGTCGCCGCCCGTGTGACGAACATGGATCGCGACGCGGGGCCGCTGCTGATCTCTATAGCCCGAGGCGCGATCGCGGCCGCCTTCGGCGCGGCGCAGAGCGCGGACAATGCGCAGCCATGGCTAAGTGAGCCGGGGGCTTCGTTCGTGACCCTGCGCAAAGCGGGGCGGCTGCGCGGCTGCGTGGGCTCGCTCACGCCCACCGCGAGTTTGCGCGAAGACGTCAAGTCCAACGCCCAAGCCGCCGCGTTTCGCGATCCGCGTTTTCCGGCGCTTACGGCGGAAGAGTTTCCCGCCACACGCATCGAAGTGTCCGTGCTGTCGCCGCTGACCCGTATGGAATTTTGCAGCGAAGGAGATCTCGCCGTACAGCTGCGTCCGGGCGAAGACGGGGTCACCCTCGCCTTCGACGGCCGCTGCGCGACCTTCTTGCCGCAGGTGTGGGAAGAACTGGACGACGCGCGGCGTTTCCTTACGCAGTTAAAGCTGAAGGCAGGCCTAGCGCCGGAGTTCTGGTCGCCGGCAATTTCGGTGTCGCGCTACTCGGTGAGCAAATGGACCGAGAGCTGAGGCAAGCCGCTCGCTATTGGCACATGCTGCCCGACGCGCGCATGCAGTGCGATCTGTGTCCGCGCGATTGTCGGCTGCACGACGGCCAGCGTGGCGCCTGCTTCGTGCGCAAGCGGGAGGGTGAGCGGATGCTGCTCACCACCTACGGCCGCTCGTCCGGTTTCTGCGTGGATCCCATCGAGAAGAAGCCGCTGCACCATTTCTTTCCAGGCTCGAGCGTGCTTTCCTTCGGCACCGCCGGTTGTAATCTCGCTTGCAAGTTTTGCCAGAACTGGGACATCAGCAAGTCGCGCGAAATGGCGACTTTGGCGGACTACGCGAGCCCCGAGGCGATCGCTGAGGCCGCTCAGGCACAGGGCTGCAAGAGCGTCGCCTTCACCTACAACGATCCCATCATCTTCGCCGAGTACGCGATGGACACAGCCGATGCGTGTCGCGAGCGCGGCATGAAAACCGTCGCCGTGACCGCCGGCTATGTGCACGATCGCGCCCGGCGCGAGTTCTTCGCCAAGATGGACGCAGCCAACGTCGACTTAAAGGGTTTCAGCGACGAGTTTTACGTGAAACTCTGCGGCGCTCGTCTCGCGCCTGTGCTGGAAACGCTCACCTACCTCAAGCACGAGACCGACGTATGGCTCGAAGTCACGACCCTGCTGATCCCGGGAAGAAATGACTCGGAACCGGAGATCCGCGCGCAATGCGAGTGGATGATGCAGGCGTTGGGGTCGGAGGTGCCGCTGCACTTTACGGCGTTTCATCCCGACTACAAGATGACCAATCTGCCGGCCACGCCGCCGGCGAGCCTGCGGCGCGCGCGCGAGATCGCGACGCAAACCGGGCTGCGCTACGTCTATACCGGGAATGTAGTCGATCGCGAGGGGGGCACTACGTGTTGCCCGAAGTGCGCCTCGCCGCTCATCGTGCGCGACTGGCACCGGATCCAAGCCTACCAGTTGAGCCCGCAAGGACGATGCCCGCGCTGCGACACTGACATCGCCGGCCGCTTCGAGGCATTCCGCGGCCGGTCCGGCCGCCAGCGGATCCCCGTGCGCTTGCGCGTCTAGGTTTCCTTAGAGCAATCCACGCGCGGCCAGGTTGCGCATGAGTTGGGCGGTGCCGAAAGTCCAGGGCGCCACCTGGTGGGTGCGCGGACCGGGGTTTACATGGGGGCCCTGTCGGGGGGTGGGATTGGTGACGAGGTCGCCGTTCTTGTGGGTGACGCCCCCCCCTTTTTCGTCGCGGTCTTGGATGGGCGCGAACATCGTACCCAAGAACAGCATCAGTCCGTCGGGATACTGATGGTTGCGACCGATGGTCTGGCCGACTAGGTCGGCGATGTCGCGGCTGATGTTGGCGACGCTGTACTTGCCTTCGAGGCGAAACCCATCCTCACCCGAGATATCGACTCCGATGTTCGCGCTGCGCGCGTCATCGAGCGTGAAGTGCGCATCGAACAGGCGAATGAAGGGTCCGATGGCGCAAGACGCGTTGTTGTCCTTGCCGCGCCCGAGCAGCAAGGCGCTGCGTCCCTCGAAGTCGCGCAGGTTGACGTCGTTGCCCAGCGCGGCGCCCACGATTTCCCCGCGCGCATTCACCGCCATGACCATCTCCGGCTCGGGGTTGTTCCAACTCGAACGCGGGTGTATGCCGACATCTGCCCCCACGCCCACCGCCGACATCGGCTGGCTCTTGGTAAATACCTCGGCATCCGGGCCGATGCCGACTTCGAGGTACTGCGACCATAGGCCGCGCTTCACCAAGGACTCCTTCACTCTCATCGCCTCGGGCGAACCCGGTTTGATGTTGCTTAAGCTGGTGCCGATCTCTTGTCCGATGCTCTTGCGTATGCTCTCCGCAAGTTGGGGATCGCCCTTGGCTTGCTCTTCGATCACGCGCTCGAGCATGCTGGATACAAAGGTGACGCCGGCCGCCTTGAGCGCTTGCAAATCGGGCGGCGAAAGAAAATAGACGCGGGCGTTGTCGCGCCGCGTCGAGACGCTGTCGGCGAGCGCCTGGGCGGTGTCGGCGATGCGCGGCGCCGTGCCCGCGCGTAGCGCCTCGCGCACACGGGCGGCGGGCTCGGCGAGATTCATGATTTCCGAGCAGGTCGGGGCGAGACGGCTCAGATCGTACACGCCCCCGGCGTCGACCGCGACCGGGCTGGGACCGGGGGTCTTGCCCGCGACCCACGCTCGACCGACCAGTACCGCTTGGTTGACGTCCTCGGGCAGCACTCGTGCTGCGTTGAGATCGATGGTGGGCATGGGGTTCCTCCAAGGAGTTGTGTTGTCAGCGGGGATTCTACGGCCATCGTCCACCGATCGCGCAGAGTGATAGGGGTATAGCCCTGCAGCCTTTATCTGATAAGGGTTTTAGGTATGGTACACCGGGGTGTACGAAGTGGCGCCGGCCAAATGAAAACGGCGGCCGCAGCCGCCGTTCGGATCGATACGCTGACGATTAGCTGACGGTGAAGCTCTCGCCGCAGCCGCACTGATCCTTCACGTTGGGATTGTTGAACTTGAAGGCTTGGTTGATGCCCTCGCGCTGAAAATCGACCTGCAGCCCATCCAGAAACGGCATGCTGGAAGGATCCACGATCACCGTGACACCGTTACTTTCGAAGCGAAGATCTTCTTCCTCGACTCGATCGGCGTACTCGATTTGGTAAGCCCAGCCCGAGCAGCCGGACTTCTTGACGCCCAGGCGCAAGCCGATGCCCTTACCCCGCTTGGCGAGCGCCTTTTGCACATGCTGCGCGGCGGTTTGGGTGAGAGAAATTGACATGCGATTTATCCAAAGTTGGCTCGGAATACCCGCTATGTTAGGGCAAAGTCCGAGATTTCAACGCAAAGTCCGAGATTTCAACGTTCAATGCCGACGGGTCCGAGGTGCTAACGCTGGACCAGCTTGGGCTGCGAGGCGGCGGGCTCGTTCGCGGCCGCCTTGCGCGTCGGCACCGTGAGCTTTTCTTCCAGCTCGTCGAGCTGCTGCAGGACTTCCTCGATGCGCGCGTCGACCACTTCTTGCGGCTCGACGTACGCCGGTTCGATACGTTCGACTTCGTGGCTCACCGGCGCCGCTCTCACGGGGGCGACCATCTCATCGGCGAGCTGAGGACGCAGCGCAGCGCCGTTTTCCTCGCTGTAGGCCGCCAGCATCCGTGCGGCGACCCCAACCACGCTCGCACCCGGGGCTACATCGTCGACGACGACGGCGTTGGAGCCGATGTTGGCGCCGTCGCCGATCACGATCGGGCCGAGAAGGGTGGCGCCGGGTCCGACGACGACATTACGACCCAGGGTGGGATGACGCTTGCCTTTGCTCCAGCTCAAGTCTCCGAGCGTGACGCCGTGGCAAAGCGTACAGCCTTCGCCGATCTCGGCGGTCTCGCCGATCACCGTGCCCATGCCGTGGGCGATGAAGACGCGACGTCCGATCTGTGCCGCAGGATGGATTTCGATGCCGGTCCAAAACCGGCTCCAATGTGAGACCCAGCGCGCCAGCAAGGTGAGGTTCGCCTCCCATAGGCCGTGCGCGATTCGATGCAGCATGAGGGCGTGAATCCCCGGATAGCAGGTATATACCTCGAAGCGTGACCGCGCCGCCGGATCGCGCTCGAAAACGGTGTTGATATCTTCTCGCAAATATTTGAACATGCTGGACTTTTACTGATGACGCGCCAAGTATGGGATAACTATGAAGTTTATTCAACTCCTTTGTAAACCGCGCCGAGAATACCGCGCAGGATATCGATCTCTTTCTTCTCCAATCGTGCCCGCCCGAACAGGCGCCGCAGCCTGCGCATCATGCGCTTGGGCTCCTCAGGATCGAGAAAGCCGCTGTCGTACAAGACCTGCTCTAAGTGCTGATAGAAGTATTCCAACTGCTCGTGCGTGGCGGCGGGAAAGGGCGGCGAGGTCTCGATGCTCGAACCCAGTGCGGCCATGCGCACTTCGTAGGCCGACACTTGTACCGCCGCCGCGAGGTTGAGCGAGCCGTACTGCGGATTGGCCGGAATGGTCGCCAGCAAATGGCAGCGGTCCAGCTCGGCATTGCTCAGGCCCGAGACTTCGTTGCCGAACACCAGCGCGACTTGCGCGTGCTGGGCCTCCAGAGCGACGCGCTGCGCCGCCTCGCGCAACGGCACCATCTCGTGCGACAGATCGCGAGTGCGCGCGGTGAGTGCCACGGCGAAGCTCACTTCGCGCAGTGCCGCAGGGAGCGTGGGCGCAAGCACCGCCGCATCGAGCACGTCGGTCGCGCCCGCGGCGAGTGCCTGCGCTTGGCTGGCGGGAAATTCCTCGGGATTCACCAGATACAGCCGCGACAAGCCCATGGTCTTCATGGCACGCGCGGCGGAGCCGATGTTGCCCGGATGGCGCGGGCGCGACAGCACCACGCGAATGCGCTCGAGCGCGGCGCTGGGGTTCATATTAGAATTCGGCTCTCGCGCAACGCGCGGTTCGCTGACCCCGCGCATCGATTCCAACAACGAGTTCTCGTCACATGCATCCGATGCTCAACATCGCGGTCAAGGCTGCGCGCCGGGCCGGCAACATCATCAGCCGCGCCTCGAACGATCTGACCGGGCTGACCATCACGCGCAAACGGCACAACGATTTCGTGTCGGAGGTGGATCATGCGGCGGAGCAGGCGATCATCTCCGTGCTCAAAGAGGCCTTCCCGAGCCACGCGATTCTAGCAGAGGAGAGCGGCGCGGCCGGCGCATCGGAGTATCAGTGGGTGATCGACCCACTCGACGGCACGACCAACTTCTTGCACGGCGTGCCGCAGTACGCGGTGTCGATCGCGCTCACGCACCACGGCGTGCTGTCGCAAGCGGTGGTGTACGACCCCAATCGCAACGACTTGTTCACCGCCACGCGCGGACGCGGCGCGTTCTTGAATGACCGGCGGCTGCGCGTGAGCAAGACCGACAAGCTCGCCGATGCGCTGATCGCAACCGGTTTCCCGTTCCGCGATCTCGCCAATCTCGACAACTACATGGCCATGTTTCGCGCGGTGACTGAGAAATCCTCCGGCATCCGCCGGCCGGGCTCGGCTGCGCTCGACCTCGCCTGGGTCGCGGCGGGCCGCTTCGATGGTTTTTGGGAGATCGGGCTCGGACCATGGGACGTGGCGGCCGGCGCGCTATTGATTCAAGAGTCAGGCGGCCTGATCGCTGACATCGACGGCAGCGATGGATGGATGACGAGCGGCAACGTGGTATGCGGCAATCCGAAAGTATTCGCACAATTGTTGCAAGCCGTGAGCGTTCACGCGCCGAAGCGGGAGAAGAGCGGAGTCGCCTAGGATGGGGGGTATCTGACTAGAGAGCGCATCGATAAGCGCTCTACAACTATGTACTATACGGAGTATACAGGAGAAGCAACATGCAAGTATCTGCCGAAGGCTTACGCGTGATCGTGACCGCCGGTGCAGGCGGTATCGGTCGCGCGGTGGCACAGACGTTTCACGACAACGGCGCCAAGGTGTTCATTTGCGACGTGGCGCAGAGCGCGTTGGATGACTTTGCGCGCGCCTATCCCGCCATCGGCGCCATGCATTGCGATGTGGCGGACGTCGGACAGGTGGATCGATTCTTTGAAGCCGCGCAACGCCAATTGGGCGGGCTCGACGTGTTGGTCAACAACGCCGGCATCGCCGGTCCGACTGCGAAGGTGGAAGACACCTCGCCGCAAGACTGGGATCGCACTCTCGCGGTCAACATCAATGGCATGTTCTACTGCACGCGCCGCGCCGTTCCCATGCTCAAGACCGCTGGCGGCGGCTTGATCGCCAATTTGTCCTCGGCCGCCGGCCGATTCGGCTTCCCGCTGCGCTCGCCGTACGCCGCCTCGAAGTGGGCGGTCATCGGCTTTACCCAGAGCCTCGCCATCGAGCTCGGACCGTCGAAGATACGAGTCAACGCGATCTTGCCGGGCATGGTCGAAGGCGAACGGCAAGATCGAGTCGTAGCGGCCAAGGCGCAGGCGCTCGGCATCACCGTGGGGGAGTTCCGCCAGCGGCTGCTGTCCAAAGTGTCGCTGCGCACCACGGTCTCGGCGCAGGACATCGCCAATTCCATCCTGTGTCTCGCCTCGGCGGCCGGCGCCAAGATCTCCGGCCAAAGCCTACCCGTGTGCGGCAATGTCGAGACGCTCGCCTAACCGGATTTTTCTGCGGAGAACGTCATGCAAAAGATAGCTATCATCGGCGCCGGGTTGGTGGGCCGCGCGTGGGCCATCGTGTTCGCGCGCGCCGGTCATCCCGTGACCCTCTACGACACCAACGCCGACACCCTCGCGGCTTCGTTGGACACGGTAAGCACCAATCTCGCCGACTTGAAGTCCTTCAGCTTGATCGACGAGGAGCCGGCGGCCATACGCGCGCGCATGACGCCGGCGAAAAGCCTCGCCGACGCGCTGGCGGGCGCCGCGCACGCGCAAGAAAGCGTGATCGAAACATTGGATGCCAAGCGCGCGGTTTACGCCGAAATGGACAAGCTCGCCGATCCCGCTACCGTGCTCGCCAGCTCGACTTCTACCTTCATGACTTCGAGCTTCGCCTCCGATCTGCCCGGTCGGCGCCGCATCCTGGTTGCGCATCCGGTCAACCCGCCGTACCTGATTCCGCTGGTCGAGATCTCACCCGCGCCCTTCACCGCGCCTGAGGTGGTCGAGCGCACGCGCGATCTCATGCAAGCCGTCGGACAGAAGCCTATTCTCATGAAGAAAGAAGCGCAGGGATTCATTTTGAATCGGCTGCAGTGGAAGCTCTTGGCCGAAGCCTATCGCTTGGTCGACGACGGCTACATCGGTGTCGAAGACTTGGACAAGACGCTCAAGGACGGGCTCGGCTTGCGCTGGTCGTTCATGGGCCCGTTCGAAGTCGGCGATCTCAACGCGCCGGGCGGCATCCTCGACTACTCGAAGCGCTTCGGCGACATGATCTACGAGATGGACAACGACCCGATGTCGCGCCCGCGCCGCTGGAGCGATGCACTGCTGGCGCAGATCGACAAAGAACGGCGCGAGCGCTTGCCGCTGTCGGACTTGCGCAAGCGCTCGGCGTGGCGCGATCGCCGCCTGATGGCATTGGCGGCGCATCGCCGCGAGGTGGAGAAGAAAGAGGGATAGGCATGGCTGCGCGCGCGACCGAAGAGGATATCTCGGTCTTGGGCGCGGGGCCGATCGGCTGCGCATGGGCGATCGTGTTCGCGCGTGCCGGTCGCAAGGTCAAATGGTGGAGTCGCACGCCGGCCTCCTTGGAGCGGGGGCGGCACTGGATCGCCGAGCGCCTGACGAGCCTGCGCGACTACGGCCTGCTCGCCGAGTCGCCCGCAGCAATCGAGGCGCGCATCGCGCCGGCGACCGAGTTGGCGCAGGCGGTGCAAGGCGTGACCTATGTCCAGGAGAACATCCCCGAGGTGCTGCAAGCCAAGCGCGCGCTGTACGGCGAGCTCGACCGCCTAGTCGCGCCCGCAGCGATCCTCGCCAGTTCGACTTCGACCTTGCCGGCCTCGGAGTTCGCCGCACAGCTTGCGACGCGCGGGCGCTGCCTGGTCGCCCATCCGGTGAATCCACCGTATCTGGTGCCCGCGGTGGAGGTGTGTCCCGCGCCCTTCACCGACGCCGAAGTCGTCGAGCGCACCCGCGCGCTGTTGGCTTCGGTGGGGCAATCGCCCATCGTGCTCAAAAAGGAAATTCCGGGCTTCGTCATGAACCGCTTGCAAGGATTGGTCGCATGCGAGGCCGTTCGGCTGGTCGAAGGCGGCTACGTCGACGTCGAAGACCTAGATCGCGCGATGAAAGACGGGTTGGGGTTGCGCTGGTCGTTCATGGGCCCGCTGGAGACCTTGGACTTGAACGCCGCCGGCGGTTTTGCGCAGTTCGCCCAAACGTTCGCGCCTATCCTGCACGCCATCGACGCTTCGCCCGAGGCGCAGCCCAAGCCTTGGAGTGAAGCCGTTATCAGCGCCATCGATCGTCAGCGCCGCGAGCGCGTACCGCTGGCGGCACTCGCGCAACGTGCGCTATGGCGAGACCGCATGCTGATGGCGCTCATCGCCCACAAGCGCGCGACCCAGCAGCGGAAAAGTTAAGCGCCGTCAGCGCAGCGCCAACAACGCGGCCAAAGCGCCCAGCGCGATAGCGGCCGACAGCCCCAGTACCGCGCCGCCGAGCGCGTCCAAGGCCAGCCCGAACAGCAGCGGAGCGGTGGCCTGCGCGATGCGCGCGGGCAGCATGATCCAGCCTTGCCGAGCCCCGTAGCCGTGCGCCCCCAGCAGCGCGAGCGGCAGGGTACCCATCGCGATCGTCAGGATGCCGTTGCCTAGGCCGTGCAGGATCGCAAACGCCGGTGCGAGACCGGCGCCTCCGAACAGGAGTAGGGCGGCACCGATCGGGTGGGCAAGCGCGGCGAGCCGAGCCGAAAGCAGAGGATGAGCGCGCCGCAGTAAACCGAATTCGAGCAATCGTCCCGTGACCTGCGCCGGTCCGACCAGGGCGCCGATGCCGACCGCGACGGCGAGGCTCACTCCGATTGTCTGCAGCATACGCGGCAAGTGGGCGGCCATGGCGGTGCTGACAAACCACGTCGCGGCGAACACCGAGGCGAGCAGGCCCATGACGGCGACGGGGGACAGGCGCGCCGAGCCCGCGTGCGCCACCGCCCCGTCGCGGTCGGTTCGTGCGGCCGACGATGGGCGCGCGCTGCGCACCGCGGGCAGACTGGCGTTCAGCGGTAGTCCCAAGACGAGGTGCAACACCGCCCAGACGAAGCAGGCGTTGCGCCAGCCGTAGCGGAACTCCAGCCAAGTCGAAAGCGGCCAACCGACCGTGCTGGCGAATCCGGCGATGAGGGTCACACCGGTGATGGAGTTGCGCGCTCCCGCTCCGTGGCTACGCACCAGGGTCGCGAAAGCGGCCTCATACAGCCCGCTGCCCATCGCGACGCCCATCACGGCCCATGCCGCGAAGAACAGCC
>CAZILI010000084.1:0-11529 GCA_964539965.1 uncultured Burkholderiales bacterium
CCGGCCGCAAGGTCGCGCCGGCGTTGCACCAGAGCGAGCCGAACCAGCGCTTGTACGCCGGTTAAGTAGATGCGGCCACTGTCGGAGACGTATTTGTCGTCAAGGGTTACTGCTTGCATGTCCCACTCCTTTTGGGAATAGACCGGAAAAGCGACCGCCGCGGGTATGGCGATGCTCTGCATTTCGAAATCTTACCGATGCTCGAGGAGAAAAGGTTTCTAAGTTTTTGCCCGATGGCCAAGATGGTAGAATTATTTTCTATACAATGGCAGATTGGCAGAATGATGACTCTCGATAAATTCGACTTGGCGATCCTGGCCGTGCTGCGCCAAGACGCGAGAGCGAGCCTGCACGACATCAGCGCTCGCGTGGGCCTGTCTTCCACGCCGTGCTGGGCACGGATCAAGAAGATGGAAAGCGAGGGAGTGATTCAAGGCTACACGGTGCGCATCGATCCCGCCGCGATCGGCTTCACCGAGAGCGTGATCGTCCAAGTGACGTTGGAAAGCCACAACGATGAGACTCTGGAGGCGTTCGGTCGTTCACTAGAGTCAATCCCTGAAGTGCTTGAGGCGTACCTGATTTCGGGCGATTACGACTATCATATTCGCATCGCCGTGCGCGACACGCGCGACTACGAACGCCTATTGCGCGAGCGGCTGTACCGAATACCGGGCATTCGTCATAGCAAGTCCAGCTTCGTGCTGCGGCGGTTGAAGGAGAGCGCGATACCGCTTGCGGCACCCCCTATCTCGGCAGGCGCGCGCCGGAAGAAGACAACCCGTAAGTAGCGCCGGAACGGAAGTTAATCTGCCGACGCTTCCGGAAGCACAACGGGGTGGAACCAACAGTCGTGGCGATCTTAAGGACAGGCAATGGGCAAGAGGCTTTCTCGCATAGCTACCCGAACCGGCGACGACGGTACGACCGGCCTCGCCGACGGTTCACGCGTTTCTAAGGACTCCTTGCGTATCCGTGCGCTCGGTGAAGTCGATGAACTTAACTCCCATATCGGCGTAGTTGCTGCGTTCGAGCTGCCGAAGGAGGTGAGCGCACTGCTCAACACGATTCAGCATCAGCTGTTCGATATCGGTGCGGAGCTTTGCATCCCCGGCTCGAAGAAAGTAGGCGAAGACTACGTGAGCAACCTGGATGCGGCTCTCGAGCGATTCAATTCGCCGTTACCAGCGCTGAGAGAGTTCATTTTGCCCGGCGGCACCCCCGCGGCCGCGGGGGTGCACGTGGCGCGCACCGTTTGCCGGCGCGCCGAGCGCGCGCTGATAGGCCTTGCGGCTGCGGAGGAAGTCTCCGTCTTCACCGGTCAGTACCTGAACCGCTTGTCCGACTTGCTGTTCGTGCTGGCGCGCGTACTCAATCGCGTAGCCGGCGTCCAAGACCCTTACTGGAAGCCTCAGGCCGCGCCGAAGAAAGCATGAACGTTGAGCCGACGGGCTGACCGGCCGTGAGAGACGCATTCCCAAAACGAATTGTCTGCCTCACCGAGGAGCCCACCGAGGTGCTGTACGCGCTCGGCGAGCAGGATCGCATCGTGGGTATCTCGGGCTTCACGGTGCGTCCGGCACGAGCTCGCAAGGAAAAGCCGAAGATCTCGGCGTTCACCAGCGCAAAGATCGAAGCCATCCTCGAGCTCGAGCCGGACCTGGCCATCGGCTTCTCCGACATGCAGGCCGATATCGCGCAGGCTTTGATACGGTGCGGGGTCGAGGTCTGGATCAGCAATCACCGCTCGGTCGACGGTATCCTCGCCTACGTGCGACGGCTGGGCGCGTTGGTGGGCGCCACGGACAAAGCAGGCGCTTATGCCGATCAACTCCTAAGTCACGTCGATGGGATCCGCGGGGCCGCGGCGGGATTTACACGACGCCCGCGAGTCTATTTCGAAGAATGGGACGAGCCGCAGATCAGCGCGATTCGCTGGGTCAGCGAACTCATCGCGATCGCCGGCGGAGAGGACATCTTTCCTGAACTCGCGGCCCAAGGCCTCGGCAAGAATCGCGTCGTCGCCGATGCAGGTGAGGTCGTGCGGCGCTCCCCCGATATCATTGTCGGCTCTTGGTGCGGCAAGAAGTTTCGGCCCGAAAGAATAGCGTCGCGTCAAGGGTGGGATCGAATTCCTGCCGTCGTAAATGGCGAGATGCACGAGATCAAGTCGCCGATTATCTTGCAGCCCGGTCCGGCCGCGTTGACGGACGGCCTCGACGCGCTGCACCGCTTGATCGCCGCGTGGGTGGAGGATGATTCTTCGGGAGGCTTGGTAATCGATGCAACCTAGAATTCCGGACTCGCCTTGCATCAAGGTCTGCTCCCTCGATCCTGTGACGCGGACTTGCACCGGTTGCTTTCGGACGATCGGAGAAATCACCCATTGGCTCGAGTACACCGACGAGCAGCGGGCGCATGTGTATGAGGCTCTCCCCGCTCGTCGCGCCGCGCACGTCCAATCGGCGAGGCAATCACCGACTCGACGGATCGAGCGAGCTAACGTGCCGAACGCGCGGTGCGGGCTCTGCGGCAGCGAGTTCACCTGCGGCATGTCCGATTCCCGGGCACCCTGCTGGTGCGCTAGCTTGCCACATATCGACCCGCCCTTTGCCGATAGCGACCGTTGTTTGTGTCCGAGCTGTCTCGGTCCGATGGTCAGCAAGGCGAAGCGGCGTTGACCCGAGTACCACCTCTGGACTGCGAAGGTAGCGCTGAATCATCCCGAGCGCTATGTCACGAAAGGCAGCGAAGCCATCGCCACGGGCTACCCCGACATATCCGCTCGCTACACCACCAAGGTGGAAATCCGCGGCGCCCAGTACTTGGAGTCGAATGGCGTCGTGCACTCCGGGGGTTTGTACGTCCTCACCTTGACTCCCAGAACTGGCGGGCAAGCCTTTACGGTCGAAGGACGCTTCTCCGATACCGCCATCCGGGTTGACGGACGGTGTCAATACATCATGGATCATGCCTCCGTCCCGACCAAAGACTAGGGAACCTCTGATTTATTCCCACATGGCCGCGACGGTGCTTTTGCGCGATGCATGGCGAGGCGCGAGGCGAAGGGCATATTGAACATCTGGCCAAGCCTCGCAACACGGCGTCGCGCGCAGGGCGGAGCAGGACTGCATCGGCTTGCCGATGGATGCGACCCGGTAGCGCGACAGAAGGCGCGCTTTGTCTGCGCGAACCTTTGCGCGCCGCCGCGGTCGCATCCCCAGCTAAGCTCGGGCGGCCGGCGAGAGTGGAGCAGGGGCCCCAGCGCACTTTGCTGGGGATGCGACCGGAGACGGACGCAAGGGGCCGCCGCCCGCTTATGGCCGCCTGCGTTGTTGCGCGCCTGGTGAAGGTACGCCACATTTACTGCGGCGGCACGCGGACGGCGGAGCAGGACTCCATCGGCTTGCCGATGGATGCGACCCGGCAGCGGGCCAGAGGGCGCGGTAAAAGCGCGTGCTTTGTGCGCTTTCGCGGTCGCATCCCCAGCCAAGCTGTGGTCCCTGCTCCGCGCTTCAGCGCCCCGCCTAGCGTGCGGGCGCTTTGGAATGCAAACGCGGCTCATGGAGGAATAAACCAGAGGTTCCCTAGCACGACCAAGAGGGTAGCGGCTCCCAGCTACGGAGCGGCGCATGGCCCTTTCGGTCACACCGCCCTCTTGCGACAAATCGCCGCATGGAGATGCGGTCTAACACGACCTGTCGCACCGTCCACAAACGCCCCTGCGAGTCGGCCAAAGCAGGCTAATCCCCTGATCGATTTCGCAATGTGGGCAGGCGTTGCCGCTTGGCACGGGGCTTGCGATACACCGGACATCAACGCGAAAGGAGACTTGTCGTGCACCGTCTCGATTCCTGCTCTAGTCAACTCAACGCCAAGGCAGGCGGCAAATCTGCCGCCTCCCTCGCGCGCCACGCGACCAGTTCTTCGACACAGCGCACAACGGCACAACCATGACACTAGATCTCCTGCTGCCCGCCTTGACCGTGCTATACGCCACCTGCGGCACGGTAGTGGCAACAGCCTACGTCCCTCAGTTCCGCTCAGCTTGGCAGGACAAGGCGGGTGCCAAGGCTCTTTCGCTCCTTGCATGGAGCTTTTGGTGCACCGACTCCTTGGTCGAGTCCTGCTATGCGTTGCTGGTCGTCCGAGACGAGACTTTTGCTAGCGTCTCGGTCGCGCACCTAGTCGGTTGCGGCGCTGTGTTGCTGATCATCGCTCTTCGTCGGCGCCAAATACAAAAGCCGCTCCATCGGACCCGCCGTCGTCTCGAATCGACCGAAGGCAATACTGCACGGGCAGTCACTTAAGGATCGCTTCATGCGTGTCAGGTGGTCTCACCGAGTCACACATTCGGCTTGCCACTACCGCTAGTCGGCCGCAAACGTCTTCAGCAATGCGCCAACTGGACGACCAGCCGATTGTGCTCGCCTGTCACTTGAGCATAGCAGACCTCAGTCTTAATCTGGTCGACCCAACAACGCCGATGAGCCTCGCCGCCAACGATGTCCTAATTCCGCCGCTGCACAACCATGACACCGGGTATACCAACCTCGCGACCGGAAAAGGCCCGTATGTGCCGTTGAGTCCACGGGGAGTCGCCAAGACCCATGAGATTCTCGTCTGGTCGGCTGCCCCAGGATGGAGCGGCTCAGTAGCTTGGAAGACGGCCTCACCAAGGGTGCCAAGCACGGCGGGCGATTCGTTTGCCGGCTGCAATCGACGCGCAGCTGGACGACATCTCTACCCGCGACAAGGCCGTCGTGCTGCGAAGCTGCTTCCGCAATCTCGTGGTGCTGAACACCCGAATACCGATCCGATGACGGCGGAGGAGTACAGTAAGGGCCTCCGCGAACGCGAATTCATCCGCGATGAGACCTCCCGCGCCCACAATTGACATCGCGACAGTACCGTCACCTACACCAAACGCCGTGTGCGCGAGCGTGCCGTCATACCAAGCGAAATCCACAAACTGCCGGACTTGACCGGCTATCTCAAACTGGCGGGCGACTACCCGATCGCCAAAGCGAAATTGGCGCCGAAGGATTATTCGGTTCGCAACCAAGCGATCTTGGAGGATTGAGATGCTGTCGATCGCGAACGTCAAAATCCCGTGCCCAGCCGCAAAGCTACTACAGCGGCGGGATGATTACTACAGCTCTAAGAAGGAGAAAGCGCCTAGCCAGTGGCAAGGCGAACTGGCGAAAGAACTCGGTCTGGAAGGCCCCGTGCGCGGCGAGGACGTGAACCCCATACTGGACGGACACCTGCCAGACGGGCAGCATATCCACGTCGACGGCGGGAAGCGGCCGCGCGGCATCGATCTGACTCTCAACGCCCCGAAATCGGTGTCGATCCAAGCTTTGGCGGTCGGCGACGGTCGGCTCCTTAAAGCACACGAGCACGCAGTATCGATGGCCATGCGCCACGCCGAAACCCTGCGCAAGACCCGGAATCGCGAAACGACCGGGAAACTCCTGATCGGCTGAGCGCCCTTCGATGACCGCGGCAACCTCGCGCTCGAGTGAGTCAGACAATTGCTGAAAACGTTGCTTGAGATCGGGTATTCGCTGCCGCAGCGCGATCTTGGTGCTAACGATCGCGGACGGTGCGCCGTTCATCCATGCTTGCATAGCGCACCCAACGTAGTAGTATTTTCAGCGCGAAATTATGCTCGCATCATTAAGTCAGTCGACGCATTTCGGGCGCTGTAGTGGCAACGGCGCAACTGGGGCGACGCGACGCCGCAGTTGCTTGATGAGGCTAGAAGCCGCTCGCACGAAAACGCACGAGCGCGACAGGATTAGAACCGCATGATGAGCGGATAAAACATAAGTTTTATTGTCAAGTGTCCGTCTGGACGCGGAATCGACTAATGGACTGATTCGACCTCGGACGAATTCAGGGACGCGGACATCTGCGCATCGGCGCCGGCCAACACGACGCGATTGCGTCCCGCTTTCTTGGCGGCGTACAACGCCGCGTCCGCCCTGTCGATGAGTTGTGCGGGATCCATGGCTGCACCGTGCGAGGATGCAACACCGAAGCTTGACGTGATATGGGCCCCCAGACTTTCCCCCAACGCCCTGCCGCCATGCTGTTCAATACTGACGCGTAATCGCTCCGCGATAGTCAACGCCTGATCGAGATCCGCGTCCGGCACGACGATACAGAATTCCTCGCCCCCATAGCGGCATAGCAAATCCTCATCACCTAGCCCCCGCCGTAGCGTGTCCGCCACAATCTTAATGACCTTGTCTCCGACCGCGTGTCCGAAGCGATCATTGAAGGACTTGAAGTGATCAATATCAGCCATGATGCAGAAGAGTTCACCGCCTCGTGCCTCCGACTTTCGGAAAAGCGCTTCGAAGCTCGCGAAGAACGCGCGGCGGTTCAAGCATTCCGTCAGCGAATCGCGGTTGGCTAGATGCTCGAGCTTGATGTTCTGCTTCTCGATTTTCTCTTGTGAAGCGCGCAACTCCGCCATTGCGGCGCGTAACTGGACATTGGCTTGATCGAGCGCGGTCACATCATCAAAGGTAGCCAACGCGCCGCGAACCTTGCCGTGACCATCCGCTATGGGCGAACAATTGACCGCCACTTTCTGCAAACGCTTTTCATCCACGCGGATCTCGAGCATCTCTCCGTTGGTGGCCTGTTGAGATTGCATGACTCGTGACCACGGATCCGAACGCAGGTCCACCCCGAGGCCCGCGCGCAGCCATGGCAGCTCCGATGCCTTTCGGCCTTGCAGGTTGTCGCGCGCGTGCGGGTGCAGTCCGCGAAACGCCGAATTCGCAAGAACAATCCGACCCCGGTCATCAAGTACGAGTACGCCTTCCGTCAAGGTGTCGAGCGCCGAGCGCACTCTTTCCGGAATCACTCTTGTCGGATCGAGGTGCTGCAGCACTCTGCGCATGTAAAGGTAGAAAAGCACGAAACCCACAGCGAATATTGCACCGATCAAGACCATGCTCGGCCCTGCAAGCCACTCTCGAACCGAGTGCGGTGCGATCGGGCGAAACGCCACCTCCACGCTACCCCAGCGACGCTTGCCCGTATTGATCGGCACGACGACATGGGTAAGCGTCGACTCGTCGCCTGTCTGCACGACCCAGTTCCGAGCGTGCTGCGCGGTTTGAGCGATCAGTTCGCCGTCGTGCTTTCGCAGTCCGATCGACAGCATTTCATCATCGCGAGCGACGACGGCTCGCATAAGCGCGCCCAGCGCCTCCCGGTCGTTAGCTTGAAGCGATGTAGCCAGTTGCACGGCAACGGTCTCACTTACGCGCTTACGTATCTTCTTTGCGGTAGCGACATCGTCAGACAACAGCCCGAAGAAAAGGTCCAGCGCGAGCAGCAGGAACGTGATTATCGAAACCAACCCCAAACTCACACGCGCAATCGGCCCAAGGCGCATCATGGCGTCAACCCCATCTTGTCTTCAAAATCCGCGGATCGCCGAACCGCGATTACTTCGGACACCGCCGCTTCCTCAGCCGACGCTTCGTCATCTTCTGGCGAGCCCCAGTCGATTTCCTCTTCCTCATCGTCGCGACCCAGTACTGGCAACGGATCGAGATTGCGCCAAGCCGGAATGCTCGCGGCCAGGCTCGCGACCAAGCTCCCTACCCGCGTAGCCCACCACACCGCACCTACGGAGAGTAACAATCCGCTAACGCGAATGCCGTTCACGACAATCTCTACTCGCCGCGCCGCTTCTTCATCGAACTTCTGCGCGATTTCTTCCGCTATGTTGGAATTGTTGGAAAGTGGCTCGCTAAGCGAGGAAGTCAGCGGCGGCAACAGTGTCGCCTCAAAGCGAATGGGCTTTGGACTCTCATACCGGTGCGTTACGCCACCTATTTGAAGCTCACTCAAGAAGGTGGGCCCACCCAAATCGACCTTGAAAGTCGCTGGAATCTCCGCGCGCATGCTGGTTGGCGAATCGGCCGCAACCTCGGCCGTCGCTTCACTCTGTTCTCGGCCGACTGCATCACTGCTGGGATACGAGGGCGAGTCGGCAGCGGCTCGCGGTGGCTGTTCTACCGTGTTGGTCTCAAATACGGCCTGCGGTGCGCTCGGTTTTGGAGAAGGTGGCTCCGGTGTGCCATTGTTTCCTTGCCGAAGCGTAACACTGCCCTTGCTTGCCGGGCTGGTCGACACTCCGTCGCTGATTTGGATCTCATACACGGGAGCATTGTCGCCTCCGGTATGAACGAACCGAACCCGCCCCGTGCTGAGTTGCTGCTGCGTGAAGCTTGACAGAGCCACACCCGGCTGATCGACCAGCTCAAAGCGCCCGTACTGAACGCTGTTGACGAGAAACACCAAGTCGCTCGACACGCTGTCCACATCCGTAACGCTTAGGTTCGCGCCCGTCAGCACGACCGACGCACCTTGTTCGATGTCTAGGGTGTTGCTATTCAACACCGGCGCATCGTTAACCGCCTGCACGTTGATCGTCACCGTCTGGACGCCGGAGTCGGTCGTGCCGTCGCTAGCTCGATAGGTGAAGCTGTCGGTGCCGTAGTAGTTCGCGTCCGGCGTATAGCCGAAGGTGCCGTCCGGATTGAGCGTGACGACCCCATGGGTCGCGTTGCTAACCAAGCTCACCGTCAGCACGTCACCGTCGGCGTCGCTATCGTTACCTAGCACGCCCGCGCTGCCGACCGTCAGCACATCATCTTCGTTCACGTTGTAGGACTCACCAAGCGAAACAGGCGCATCATTGATGTGCGCCACGACGATGTCGAACCGGTCTTCCACGAAAGCGCCCGAGCCGTCGGTGGCGCGTACTGTAATGCTGACCGTGCCGACATCGGCGTTGCTGGGTGTGCCGGAGAAGATGCGTGTGGCAGCATCAAAAGTGAGCCAGCTCGGCAGCGTGCCGCTGGTGGAGTAGGTCAAACTATCGCCGGCGTCCTCATCGGCAAAGGTGCTGGCTGGGACGGTGAACGTGAACGGCGCATCTTCGCTGGCGTTCTGGTCGCCAATCGCATTGGTCAGCGTCGGCGTATCGTTAGTGTTGGCCACGGCCGCGGTGGGCGCGCTGATCAGCGTCTCGGCCGTACCCTGCCCGTCGCTGTAGCTCACGCGCACGCCAATCTGCGTGCCAATATCAGCGTCACTCAAGGTGTAGGTGTTTGCCGTAGCGCCGCCGATGACGGCGCCATTGCGCAGCCATTGGTAGCTGAAGGCGCCCAGGCCGTCGTTGTCCGCGATGCCGGAGATGTCAGCCGTCAGGGTCTGGTCTTCAATCGCGCTGCTGCTGATCGTGGGCAAACCGGTCGGCCCATCGTTTACGTTGCTGACCGCAGCCGTGGGCGCGCTAGTTAGGCTCTCGGCCGTACCGTGGCCGTCGGTATAGTTGACGCGCACGCTGATCTGCGCGCCGACGTCGGCGTCGCCGGGCACGTAGATCGAGCCGGTTGCGCCGCCGATCACGGCGCCGTTACGTAACCACTGGTAGCTAAAGGCACCCAGGCCGTCCACGTCAGCGATAGGCGACGTGGTGGCGGTGAGTGTTTGGTCTTCGATCGCGCTGCCGCTGATCGTTGGTAGGCCGGTCGGTGCATCGTTCACGTTAGCCACCACAGCGGTGGCCGCGCTGCTGACGGCCTCCGCGCTGCCGTGGCCGTCGGTATAGCTGGCCCCCACGGTGATAATTTGGCCGACTTGGGCCTCGGTCAACACCAACGTGTTGCCAGTGGCGCCGGCGATGTTGGCGCCGTTGGCCTGCCACTGGTAGCTGATCGTGCCCAGCCCATCGGCGTCGGCGAGCGTGTTGGCGACGGTAAGCGTCTGTCCTTGAGTAGCGGTGCCGGAGATGGTGACACTGCCGATAGGCGCGTCGTTGACGTTAGCCGCCGGGCCGACGATGGGGCTGGTCAGCGTCTCGCTGGTGCCCCGGCCATCGATGTAGCTCACGCGAACACTGATATGTGCGCCCACATCCGCATCACCGAGCGTATAGGTATTGGCCGTCGCACCACCGATGGCCGCGCCGTTTCGCAACCACTCGTAGCTGAAAGTGCCCAAGCCATCGGTATCGGCAATCGCCGAAGTGTCGGCGGTCAAGGTCTGGCCTTCGGTAGCACTGCCACTGATCGAGGGGAGGCCGCTCGGCGCGTCGTTGACGTTGGCCACGCTGAGCACAAAGTCATCGAACACTGCAGCATTGCTGCCGTCGGTAGCGGTCACGCGTACTGTGATCGCTCCGACATCGGCGTTGGTGGGTGTGCCGGAGAACGCGCCGGTGACGGCATCGAAGTTCAACCAGCTCGGCAGCGGCGCGCCGCCGACCAGCGCGGCACTCAAGCTCAAGCTGTCGCCGGCGTCTACATCGGCGAAGGTGTTAGCCGGAAGCGTGAAACTGAACGGTGCATCTTCGGTGGCGTTCTGATCGGCGATCTGGTTGGCAACCATGGGCGCATCGTTGACCGAGGTGAGGTCCAGTGTCGCGCTGCCGGCAGCGCTCAAGCTACCATCGCTCACGCTGTAGCTGAAGCCCACGGCAGTGTCGTCGTTGGCTGCCGGGTTGTAAGTCCAGGTGCCGTCGCCGTTGTCGACCAACGTGCCGATGCCGCTGCTGATCGTCAGCCCGGTGGCCGTCAGGCTCGCGCTATCGACGTCGCCGGCGTTGGCCAGCAGCTCGGCTTGGGTGATCAGAAGGGCGCCGCTGTCCTCGACGACCGGCGTGAGCATCACCGGGGTCGTAGTGGGGGAATCGTTGACCGGGATGTAAGTGATACTCGCCACCGTGGTATTGGAATCCACATGGCCGTCATTGACCGTGACGCTGAAGCTCGGCGCTACTTCGTCGCCGTCGTCGACGAATTGGACCAGGCCGCCCGACAGATCGGCACTTGTGAAGCTTGTGATCGAAGTGCCCGCGGCGCTGCTGAGCTGGAAGTACCCGCCGCTGAGGCCGCTCACAGTGTAAGTGAAGCTCGCGTCATCCGGATCGCTGACGCCGAAGCTTGCGGCACTTAGCGTCATCGTTTGGCCTTCGCTGAGGGTTAAGCCAGCGCTAGTGATGGCCGGCGCGTCGTTGATCGGAACGATGTTGATCGTCACCGCGGCGCTGCTGGTGGTGCCGGCGTCGGCATCACTCACGGTGTAGGTGAAGCTGTCGGTGAAATTCTCCGAGCCGTCGTGGCTGTAGCTGAAGGTGCCGTCGGCGTTCAGCGTGACGCTGCCGTGCGCCGGGCCGCTCGCCAAGCTCACACTCAAGGCGTCGTTGGGCAGATCGGCGTCACTGTCATTGGCGAGGACGCTGCTCGCCCCGCCCACCAGCGTGCTGACGCTGGCGCTCTCGGCCACGCTGATGGTGTCGGCCATGGCGACCGGATCGTTGTCGTTGACGTTGGTCAGCGCGATAGTGAAGCTTAGCGTAGCGGTGGAGCCGTCGGCGCTGGTGGCGAGCACGCTGATGGTGTGGCTGGCGCTTGCTTCGCGATCGAGCAGGCCGCCATCGGCCACGGTGACCACGCCACTGCCGGCGTTGATCGCAAAGCGCCCGCCGGC
>CAZILI010000085.1:0-11522 GCA_964539965.1 uncultured Burkholderiales bacterium
CGATGCGCGCCTGTGTGATCCCGGTATCGGTGGCGGAGGGCAAGCGCGTCACCACCATAGAGGGCCTATCGCCCGACGGCACCCATCCGGTGCAAAAGGCTTGGGTGCAGCTGCAGGTTCCGCAGTGCGGCTACTGTCAGAGCGGACAGATCATGACCGCGGCGGCCTTGCTGCAGGAAAAGAAAAATCCGAGCGAGGCAGACATCGAAAGCGCGATGAGCAACATTTGCCGTTGCGGCACGTACGCGCGTATTCGGCAGGCGATTCAGCTCGCCGCCAAGTCTTCATAGCGAGGCGACCATGACCCAGTCTATCGACATCAATCGCCGCGAATTCTTGATCAAGTCAGCCGCCCTCACCGGCGGTCTCATGATCGGCGTGCGCGTGCCCATCGCCGAAGCCGCCGACACAACGGCCGGTCCCGAGGTCACCCATTGGATCGTGATCGAACCCGACGACAGCGTGATCATCCGCATCGCCCGCTCCGAAATGGGACAGGGGAGCTTCACCGGGCTCGCCATGCTGGTCGCCGAAGAACTCGAATGCGACTGGAGCAAAGTTCAGCCGGAGTACGCCAGCGTGAACGAGCACGTGCGGCGCAACCGCATCTTCGGCCAGATGACCACCGGCGGCAGCCGCGCCATCCGCGACTCGCAGGAGTACCTGCGCAAGGCGGGCGCCGCCGCGCGCGAAATGCTGATGACAGCGGCCGCCAAGGAGTGGGGCGTGCCGGTGTCCGAGTTGAGCGTTACCAAAGGGGTGATCACCCATGGCGCCAGCAATCGCAAGGTGAGCTACGGCAAGATCGCCGAGGCCGCCTCCAAGCTGGAAGCCCCGAAGGAGCCCAAGCTCAAGGATCCAAAGGATTGGAAGTTGATCGGTACTTCGCCGCCGCGCTTCGATATTCCCGACAAGACGACCGGCAAGACGATCTATGCAGCCGATGTGCGAGCGCCGGGTATGGTGCATGCGTCGATCGCGCAATGCCCGGTGTTCGGCGGAAAGCTCAAGCGCTACGACGAAGCGAAGATCAAGGGCATGCGCGGGGTCAAGAGTGTCGTCGCCGCGGAGGATTGGGTCGCCGTGGTGGCGGACAATTGGTGGCGTGCCAATCAGGCGCTAAGAGCCCTGCCGATCGAGTGGGACGTCGGTGACAACGGTAAGGTCTCCAGCGAGTCGATCATGCAGTTCTTGCGCACCGGGCTGGAAGCGAAAGAAGTACCGGTGGCGCGCAAGGACGGCGATTTCGCCGGCACGATCGGCGGCGCCGCCAAGACGCTCGAGGCCGAGTACTACGCGCCCTATCTCAATCACGCCACCATGGAACCACAGACCGCGGCCGCTTTGATCAAGGGCGATGCGGTCGAAGTGTGGGTCGGGACTCAGAACGGCGAATCCAGTATCGCCGCCGCCTCGGAAGCCTCGGGCGTGCCGTTGGACAAGGTGATCTTGCACAAGATGCACGCGGGCGGCGGATTCGGCCGTCGCGGCCTGTACAACGAATACGTCAAACAGGCGATCCGCATCGCGCAGACCATGCCGGGCACTTTGGTACGCCTGCAGTGGTCGCGCGAAGAGGACATGCAACAAGGCCGCTATCGCCCGGTCGCGCTGGTGAAGCTCAGAGCGGGATTGGACAAGGACAACAATTGGATCGCCTGGCAAGTGCGCCAGGCCGAGCAGTCGTTCGCCGCGGCAGGCTTGCCGCAGTTCGTGAAGGACGGCATCGATCAGATCGGCGTACGCGGCTTTCAGGATCAGCCCTACGCGGTGCCGAACTTCGTCAACGAATACGCCATGCGCAATCCGCACGTGCCGCCGGGCCCTTGGCGCGCGGTGGCGCACACGCACAACCCGTTCTTCCGCGAGTCCTTCATCGACGAGATCTGCCATGCCATCGGCAAAGATCCGGTCGAATTCCGCCGGCCGCTGCTCGCCAAGAGGCCGAAGGACTTAGGCGTGCTCGAAGCGGTGGCCAAGGCCGCGCAATGGGACACGAAGCCGGCGGCGGGGGTGTTTCGCGGTATCGCGCTGCAAGACGCCTACGGCAGCTACACCGCGGCGGTGGTGGAGATCTCGGTCAAGGACGGCAGCAAGATCGAGGTCAAGCGAGTGATCGTGGCGATCGATTCCGGCTACATCGTGCATCGCGACGCGGTTATCGCGCAGGTCGAGGGTGGCGTGGCATGGGGCCTGAGCATGGCGATGTTCGAAGAGATCACAATCAAAGACGGGCGCGTTGTGCAGAGCAACTTTTCCGACTATCCGGTGTTGCACCTCGAGCACATGCCGAAGGTTGAGGCGGTATTGGTGCCCACGGGCGGATTTTGGGGCGGGGTCGGTGAGCCGCCGATCGCGGCCGTGCCGGCTGCACTCGGCAACGCCATCTTCGCCGCGACCGGCAAGCGAGTGCGCTCGATGCCGCTCAAGCAGCACGGCTTTTCGTACGTGTAGCATGTGGCTCTAAGGGGGTATGGCCGTAGAGGCTGCGTCCGGTCTACGCTGTGCGGCTATACCCCCCGTGTACTGACTAGGTCGGCAACCGGGCAAGGAGAGGGCTCAAGCTACGGCGGATGTGCGTCGACGCAAACCGCGCGCGGCCGGTTGTTGCCGCGGTTCGCGCGACGCAAGGCAGGTACGCGGTTCTATGCGCGCGGCCGTTGGTGGAGGCACCTGTGATTGGCGTGATGGTCGTCGAAGACGATCCTGGTTTCCTCAATCGATTTTGCCGCATCATCGCGAGCGACGCTGAACTGGAACCGTTCGCCGCGGTGCCGAACGCCCAAGCGGCCTTCAATGCGCTGCGCATCGCTGCACCGGATGTGCTGTTGGTCGATCTCGGTTTGCCCGACGCGAGCGGCATCGAGGTGATTCGCGCCACCGTCCAACGCTATCCCGATACCGATATCTTGGTCGTGACGGCGTTCGGTGATGAAGAGCACGCGCTCTTGAGCATAGAAGCGGGCGCCGCCGGTGAACGCCTACGTCAAGAAGATCTATCAGAAGCTGGCGGTACACTCGCGCAGCAAAGCCGTCTATCAAGCAGGTAAGATGGGTTTGATACGCTGAGGCCCTACGCGGTCTTCTCGCACGCGGCCCACGATTGCGACGCAACCAACCCGAAGGTCAGTGCGCTCATCCAGACTACATGCTTCATGTCAGTCCCCTGTCAAAGTTGAGATGTGATCGCCCATCGCGTCAAGCTTTGAACGACAGATTTCGAAGTCTCGGGCGACGCGTGCTTCGCGCCGCCGACGCATCGAGCGTCGCTGCCCGATTCGTTGCTGTGAGTCTAATGAGAGAAAAGAGACGGCGAAATCCCGTGGATGCGTTTCGTCCCCGCGCAACTAGGCTAAGCCGACTGGGTTAGACCGAAAGTCAAGCCGACTATGCCAGGTGGACTAGGATCCTTTCCCGTAAGGCATTTTGTCGTCTACTATCGGCCCGATGCGCACCGTACTAAGCTCGTTCGGGTAGTGGACGCGACGCGAGATGTGGAAGCGTGAAAATCCTGCTGGTCGATGACCATGCCTTGTTCCGCGAGGGGGTGGAAGCGCTCCTGCTCAGATTGGATCCCGGCACTGTTCTGCTGCACGCCGCGAATTTCGCGGCTGGCTACACCATCGCGGCGGCAGACTAAGAGGGGAGATGACGGTTCGTCCGATCTCTGTTCATTTTGCGCTCTGCGTTGGCGCCGCTGGGTATGGCGTCTTAGCGGGGGTAGAGGGCTGAAGATGCCGTCCAGCCTACGCTTCGCGGCTATACACTTCCCTATCGAGCATGCCTATCGGTCGGCATACGAGGCGAGGGCGACAGCTCGATACCGCCTGGCTGGGAAACCGGCACACTTTCACCGTGCGCTGCCGTTTGATGACTCGTGCGGCCCGCACACTTTCTCGCCTCCAAGATAGGCGCCGATCGCCGCCTACGCGTGCGCGAAAGTGAGCGGCTGTCCATCGCGGCGGCACTCAATTCAGCCTTGCGCGCTTGCTCGCACGAACGCGCGAAAGACATGCGCGGTGGTAGCTCGCCCTTCGGCTCGGCCTCGGCAACGTAGTCGAGTGCGGGCGCGCCGCGTTCGATCTCCTCGAGCGACCTGGATTTCGAAATCGCCCGTTGCAAACCCGACGGTCTGTCGAACGGTCACACGCGAAAGCAGCCGTTCCTCACCAGGCGAAACGCTGGCACGGGATCGCCGGAGCCGACGTTCGCCAGGCACTGCGTATCGCCCGGAGGCGGGCAGCCGAGTCCCAATACGGCGGAGAATCGCTGCCTCCTTCGGTAGCGCAATGATCGCAAACAGAGCCCGCCAGTTGCCGCCACGCCCGCACTGGAGACACAGTCCTTGCCTAGGATTATCCAGATGTGTAGACTTCTGTGTAAGGAGAAACACATGGCCACTAACCTATCCATTGACCCCGATCTGATCGAACGCGCCCTAGAGGTAAGCGGCGAGCGAACCAAGAAGGCAGCGGTTACCCGGGCTTTAGAAGAGTTCATTGCTCGGCGCAGGCAAAAACGCTTGCTGGATCTGATGGGTAAGCTGCAATGGGATAAGTCCTTCGACTACAAGACTGAGCGCTCTCGCTCGTGACATTGTTTGTCGATACTAGCGTTTGGTCGCTCGCGCTACGCCGCGACGCGGTTCGCTCGATGCCGGAAGTCTTCGCACTGCGCCGAGCGCTGGAAAGCGGCGAGACGGTTGTCACCACGGGGTTGATTCTGCAGGAACTGCTGCAAGGATTCAGCGGGCCGCGCGCGCGAAAGGACATCATCGAGCGTTTCGGCGCACTGCCGGTGCTCAGTCCGGATCGGCAAGACCACATCGATGCGGCTGAGCTGCGCAATCGATGCCGCCGCTCCGGCGTGCAACTCGGTACGATCGATGCCTTGCTAGCTCAGCTGTGTATTCACCATGCCCTAACGTTGCTGAGCACCGACCAAGACTTCGCCCACGCCGCGCATCACTGTCCTCTGAAGTTGTGGCGGCAGTCGGATTAACGTCTTGTTCGTCCCGATCGAGCAAGCTTGTGTGTCTTGACGCTTTGCCGCGTTTGCCGTTATAGACTTCTAGGCGCAGGTTGGCGTGCGATTGCTGATGCCGACGCTCAGGCAAGCATCGAGCACTCCCCCGAAACCGACGCCCGATCTCAATGCCGCGGCAAATACTTGCCGTTGGAGCTGAGGTAACGACGAGCTGACGCCCGGCCAGTTGCTAAACCGCACCATCTCGACGTTTCGCTTCTGCCGCTGTCGCACGCGAAGCACCAGTCTGGTCGGTCAACGGGCTCAGCCGAGCCTATGCCGGGACTGCCTCGACGATGCTCAACGCGCTTGCGGTCGTCCTGATTGTCGTCAGTTGCAGCTCTGCCTGCTCGAACAGTAGCTTGAACTCCTGTTCCGCGCGCTCGCGACCTTCGGCGAAGACTAACATGAGAATGTCCATCACCTTGCCTGGGTGCGCAACGTTGCCCGTCGGAATCACGGCGTCGACGACGAGCAGGCGTGCGTGATCGACCATGGCCGCGCGGCAGCAACGCAAGATACGAACACATTGTTCGTCACTCCAGTCGTGCAGAATGCGTTTCAGCACATAAGCATCGGCACCCTTTGGCACCGACCGGAAGAAATCCCCGCTGAGCGTGCTCCATTGCTTGGCGGGCAGTTCGCGCAGTGGAGTGGGATTACGGATAACTTGCGGCAGATCGAACAAGGTTCCCCGCACCGCCGGGTGAAGCTTGAGGATTTCTGCCAGCAACCCGCCTTGGCCGCCGCCGACGTCGACCAAATGGGCAAAACCCGAGAAATCATAGGCCGCAGCGATCGCCGGGTTCTCGGCTGTGGCAAAGTTCGCCATCCCGCGATCAAACCAACGCGCACACTCGGGATGTTCACTGAGGTAGTCGAAGAATCCCCTGCCGTGCTGGCGATTGAAAGCCGGCTCGCCGGTCATGACGGTGTGTCGCAGCGCCCCGACGGCATTCCACCAGGAGCCGTCGCCTGTCACTTCACCGCACAGCAGCACACCGTCGCGCAGCACTCCTTGTTGCAGCAGCGCAGCCGCCGGCGTCGCCGCGAAGCACCCCTGATCATCTTCGGCGAAGATGCCCTGTGCCGCTAGCGCGCGCAGCAATCGTTGCAGCGACTCCCGATGCGTTCCGGTACTTGCTGCCAGCGCTTCGATACTTTTTGGACCGTCCTTGACTAGGTCAGCGATACCCAATTCGGTTGCCACGTGCAGGCTCCGAGAAAGGAGATAGCTCAGCGCCAGGTTCATGACGGCTTCGACCGGAGACAAGACCGGGCGAGTGCCGACCATTTCGTTTGAGATCATCGTGAAATCCCTCTCCTTGCGATGCGGTTAGTACCATGACAAATCCCATACGCAAGGGACGGCGAACTGGATGCGTCCCATAGCAGATCCGAAGCTGAGGAAAGACAACGGATCTCGGGGCGCTCACCGTAGTCCGCGCAGTCCGACCAAGTAAGTCGTAGTAACGAGAATTGAGCACTCCTGCCCTTGGCGGCGGGCAACGAACGGCGCTATACGAAATCAACTCTCGATGGCAGCAGCGCTGTTCCCTTAACCGCGGAAGCCGTCATTGAATTTCAGCGAAGAAGTTGGCATGCGATCGCCACAAGCGACGTTCAGCCGGGCGCTGAAATCCTCCACGAAGCCGACGGCCGAGTCCAACGTGGCGAAGAATCCCCACCGTTTGCGTTAGCGCGATGAATTCGACAGGGGCCGCCAAAAGCCACCACGGCCGGTGGTTCGAAAGTCAGCGCGAGTGCAGATTGCAGCGATCGAAACGAAAGCCGGCGGGCTGCCGGTGAACGGTGCTCTGGCAGGCGAGCAAGTCGACAAGCTGCATGCCCGCCGATTCAGCGCTCCGGACGTGCAAACCCCGCCGATTGGGCGGGGTTTGTTTGTATCCTCGTGCTTTGTTCAGCGCAGTTTGCGGCGGCGCAAGACACACAATCCAGCAAGGCTGAGGCTGAAATCAAGGCTGTACATCCCCTTACCTCGGCATCGGCTAGGCGCCCGCGAGCAGTAGCGCACATGCTTTGGCCACCGCTGACACTTGCTCGGGCGAATTCGATCCCGGCAACGTCGCCCAGCCGCCCTTTTCGACGAATTCGCCTTGCGCCCACGAATCGACCTTCTTGAACGCGGCCAGATTGGCCGAGAGGTCACCGGCGTGCTGAAACTTGTCCACGCACACCGGTGCAAGCGCCCCTACCACGGCAGCGTCGGCGCCTTGCTGCGCCGCCGCCTGGGCCTTACCGCCGGTGACCCATCCGCCCCATGTGAATCCTATGATCGCCAATGCGAGCGCCCCGCCTGCAACACCCCAGAGAGCCGGTTTTGTTTCGACTGGAAATTTCATGACAGTACCTTTCAATGAATGCGAACAAGCGGGCCAGCGCGACCCCGAAAACCGATGGAATCGAACTTAGTCGGTCCTCGGCGTGGACCGCCCTTGCGATTTTCGCCCTTAGTCTGCCGCAAAGGATTTAGAACCGTACGATGCCCACAGGACTGCGATTAATCGGGTGAGGCGGCTATCTCTTCAGTTGATAGTCAGCATCCTAGTCTTCGGCATCGCTGCTTTCGGTAGCGTCAGGCTGAGAACTCCGTTCTCATACTTCGCACCTGCTGCGTCTTCGTCGATCTCTTGGCCCAACGCGAAACTGCGAAACACGTTGCCGTAGTAGCACTCGGAACGCAGCGTCTGCTTGTCGTCCTTCACGTCGTTTTCAATCTTGGCTTCAGCGCTAATCGATACCTGATTGCCATCGATCTCTACCTTGATGTCGGCTTTCTTGGCACCCGGCATCTCAGCGTCGACCAGGTAAGTCTTGTTATCCTCGCGCACATCCATCTTGATCGACAACGCACCACCGCCGGCGGCAACAGCGACGGGCCGCAAAAAGTGACGTACGAAGTGGTCGAATTGATCGTCCATTGCGTGTCAGCGAATTAAGTTTGTCATGCTCTTGTCCAGTGTCAGTGAGAACTCGGAAAGTCGTCAGCCACGTGTATATGAGGGCGAAGCGCGTGAATGCAAGAACTCAAGCACCGTTCGGGAATAAGCTGGCTTCGCGGATGTCGGCTCGGCGCCCAGATACTTCTCATTCCGGCGGACGATGCGATATTGCTTGCTCTGGCGCGCCCGTAAGAGTAGCGTAGTAGCTTGCACTACTGCAGCACCCCTACGGGCGCGTCCTCGACGGCTCTCAACCGTGTTTCCCCAACACCCTCTGGCTCATCGCTGCAGCCTCCTGGGCTTGTTGGGAGGCCGCAAGGCTATTTCATCGCACTCTGCGCAAGAGCAGTACGAAGGTTCGTGTAGCGAATTGCGCTGCAGGAAACGAATCAACGAGAAGCAAACTGCGCATCTATGCAAAGCAACTCGGCGATTCATTGAGGGGAGTAGTGGAGCATGGGGGGCCACGCTTTTTCCTGACGCGGTGCCAATCGAACATGCTGCACAACGAGGAGGGGGAGAAGGGGAAGGAGAAGCTGACCCGTGGTTACAATCTGGGCACCGACGGGGCTTTCGAGCCCCGTCCTTCTCCTTGCGCGGGCAAGTAGCGGACATGACATAGGCAAGGAAGAGGAGATGATCCCTTTTTACGAAATCGTGCACGTGCTCGACGACGATACGCTCATCAACGCGGAGTCCTATCAGTGTCGTTACGAGGCCCGGACAGAGGCGCCGCTTAAGGTCGGGTTTTACGTTGCCATATGGCGCGAGTTAGTAAGCCTTCCGGAGTACAACCGCGACGCCGAATTCCACGGGCCGTTCGATACGCACGCGCAGGTCACAACGGAGGTGCGGCGCTTGATCGCGGACGACTTCGCGATCGCGCCTTGATAGCGAAGCGTTGAGACAAGCGCCTTAGTCCTTGGAGGCCCTTCCAAACCTTCGCTGCGCACATCTATGCTTACGATGCCTAGGCCTCGGTCAGGCTCATCCCGACCGAGGCCGATCGCCTTGCGAGTTTGCACCGAACCTTGATTGGATAGGAGCGACTAATCGGCGCGCCGCGCCCGACCAACGAACAACAGGGTGATCGCAAAACGGTGCCATCATGGGGAATGAATCTACCACCCAAAGCCTCGATCAAATCGTCGCCAAGACGCTGGAGTACTACGACCAGAATGCGCAAGAATTCTGGGAAAGCACGCGCGAGCACGACGTCAGCCAAAACATCGCTGCGTTTCTGAGGTACATCGAGAGGCCGCCGCCGTTTGATCTGCTGGATTTTGGGTGCGGACCGGGACGTGATCTTTTGACATTCAAACGACTCGGGCATCGCGCCACCGGCCTCGAGGGCTCGATACGGCTCGCGGAAATGGCGCGTTCCTACAGCGGCTGCGAAGTGCTGCATCAGAATTTCTTACAGCTTAGCTTGCCTAGCGATCGCTTCGACGGTGTGTTCGCTAATGCCGCATTGTTCCACATTCCCGGCCAGGCATTGCCCCGCGTGCTGAAGGATTTGTACACAACGCTGAAACCACACGGCGTTCTGTTCAGCTCCAACCCCCGGGGCAACGGCCAAGAGGGATGGAGCGGTGATCGCTATGGCGCTTTTCATGACTTGCAGGCGTGGCGCGGCTACCTGTCAGCAAACGGGTTCGTTGAACTTGCGCACTACTATCGTCCCGCCGGTCTGCCGCGGGAGCAACAACCTTGGCTGGCGAGTGTGTGGCGCAAGCTCGAAGCCTAAACCTTGTCGATCGATTCGTCGGAGCAAAGTCGCGGAACCGGCCGGTGACTGTCGCCTTGAGCTGACGGGGGCGGCCGGATAATCGACTGCGGTGCTGGGGTCAAGTCGGCCGCTCCTATTTCGCCGCCCATGCCTACCCGGTCTTTCGCATCGACTCAGGCGAGTAGAGTCAGGGAGGCGGTCATGCGGGCAATCACATCGCGACGAAAAGCTCTGGTGCCGATCTACCTTGAAATTCGAGCCGAAGCCGCGCCCCAATGAGTGTGCTGTTTCGCCGAACTCGTCAGTAGCCTAAGTGGGTTGGAGAAGACCATCTGCCGCGTTCAAAGTGACCTGGATGCGCTCACAAGCTATCGCGAGCACTTGAGCCGGCCCAGCAACACGAAAAGCTATGTTCATAGTCCTCTCTCTCCGGCAATGACACCTCGAGCCGAGGTCAATCTGGACCGATCGGTCGAGTAAAGCATGAGATCAGCAGGAACCGGCTCGCTCGGAGGAAGTCCAGGTTGCTAACTTCCGAGTCGTGCACTGCCAGCACAAACGTTTGCCACTTATGGCTCGCGTGCCCGTCGAGGCGAGTTAGCGGCCTAGTGCGAAAGTGAACAGCGCTGCGGCCGCAAACGCCGCAGCGGTTCGGACGTGATTCCAAGCTGTCCATGAATGCAAGTAATCTGCCCAAACCGGAGCTGAGGCGCTGCTGTCTGGTGCCAGGGCGGCCAGTCGATTGTTGCGTGGAACATTGAACCGCATCGTGACGCCGAAAGCGCCAACGAGATATAGCAAGCTGGCCGCCAGCAAGTACCCCGAACTGGGCGCGTGCCGGTTCAGAAGAGCGAACGCCGCGGTGACGAGACATAGCACAACCGTGCCCAAAAACGCTCCCATGAAGCGCAAATTGATCACGGCAGCGTTGATAGATTGCATCGCGGCGATCCCTTGAGCAGCTTGCAGCCTACCAAGCGCTTGCATGACGAAGGTCGAGAAGGCGAAAAAGACACCGGCGATTAGGCCGCTGCCCAGCGCGGCAGCCAACGTCACCCAAAAGCGTAAGCCGAGCAGCATGAACGTCCTCCAATCACCATCCGGTTTGCGGTGGCAGAACCCTAATCTCGTAAAGCAAGTGCTATGCGAACAGCGCGGTATAGCGCCGCTGCATTTCTTCCGGTGACACCTGCTCGATTTGATGCCCGATGTTCCATCGATGGCCAAAGGGGTCGCGTATGGTTCCCGAGCGCTCGCCATAGAATTGATCTTTCGGCAGCTGTTCCACGACAGCGCCGGCTTCAACCGCTCTCTGGATTGCTTCATCGGCGTTATCAACGTGCAGATGAATCTGCACCGCGCTGCCGCCGATGGCCAGCGGACCACGGATACCGTATTCTGGAAACTCGTCTGCCAGCATCAAAGTCACACCACCGAAATCGAGCTCCGCGTGACCAATGCGCCCACTGGGTTCAACCAGGCGAAACTTCTCCTTGGCGCCGAACACCGAACAATAGAAATCGATCGCCTGTGCCGCGTTGCTCACGCAAAGATATGGAAACATTTCCAAAATAGCCATGCTGCGTCACCTCCCTCTACTTCTGATCTACGTGGATCATCCAAGACAAACCGAAGCGATCCGCCACCATGCCGAAGCGTGGAGAAAAGAACGTCTTGGTCAGAGGCATTTGCGCCCGACCGCCGTGCTCTAGCGCTGCAAACAAGCGATCGGCTTCGGCCACGCTCCCGACCGTGACCGATAAGGTAACGCCTTGGAAATTCGGCTTTCCGCTACATCTACCGTC
>CAZILI010000086.1:0-2397 GCA_964539965.1 uncultured Burkholderiales bacterium
CGCGTAGCGCGGCTCGTTCAAGCGCAAGTCGGTGGTGACGATGGCGGGTAGCTTGATGGCGATGGTCTCCAGGCCGCCGTCGACTTCTCGCGTCACCGTCGCCTTGCCGCCCTCGATCACGACCTTGGAAGCGAAAGTCGCTTGCGCCCAGCCGAGTAACGCCGCCAGCATTTGACCCGTCTGATTCGAGTCGTCGTCGATGGCTTGCTTGCCCAGGATTACCAGTTGCGGCGACTCCTTCTTGGCCAGCGCCGCCAGCAGCTTTGCCACCGCAAGCGGCTGCAACTCGCCCTCGCTTTCGACCAGAATCGCGCGGTCCGCGCCCATCGCGAGCGCGGTGCGCAAGGTCTCTTGGCATTGCGCGACGCCTAACGACACCGCGACGATCTCGCTCACGACGCCCTTCTCCTTCAGGCGTATCGCCTCTTCGACGGCGATTTCGTCGAACGGATTCATGGACATCTTGACGTTAGCGAGATCGACGCCGGAGCCGTCCGCCTTGACCCGGACCTTGACGTTGTAATCGATCACGCGCTTGACTGCGACCAGCGCTTTCATGCGTTCTCCTGAAGACGTATGACCAATACCCTAGGGAAGGTGGAGATTCTAGCATCCCACATCGTCAACACGGCAGCGCGGCAAACCCCTAAAATCCAGGCTCTTTCGCGTGTTCGGAGCAAAACATGACGCAGCAAATTCTCGCGGGCAAGGTAGCGGTCGTCACCGGCGGTCGTCGCGGCTTGGGTAAGGCGATGGCCTTGGCACTGGGCGGCGCCGGAGCCAAGCTCGCCCTGGTGGACAACGAGTCGTGCGACGACGCGGTGGCCGAAGCCAAGGGGCTCGGCATCGAGGCTCAGGGGTTTGCCGCCGACGTGAGCGACTGGAACCAGGTCGACGCGCTGCAGCGTAAGATCGTCGACCGCTTCGGCGGCGCCAACATCTTGGTGAATGCGGCCGGCATCGTGATCCGCAAGACCACCGCCGACTTGTCCGTCGAAGAATGGAACCGGGTCATCGCAATCAATCTTTCCGGCGCATGGTTCATGTGCAAGGCGCTGCTGCCGCATCTGAAGGGTAAAGGATACGGGCGCATCATAAACATTTGCTCGGTGATGGCGCACGTCGCGACCGCTGACCGAGTCTCCTACAACGCCAGCAAGTCCGGCCTGCTGGCCGTGACTCGAGCGTTAGCGATAGAACTCGCCAAAGACAACGTCGCGGTGGTGGCGATCAGCCCGGGCGCATTCACGACCGACATGACGACCGCGCTCAGAACCGATCCGGCGCGCAACACCGCCCTCATGAATGCGACGCCGATGGGCCGCTGGGGCGATCCACGTGAGATCGGCAATCTCGCGCTGTATCTTTGCTCATCCGACGCCTCGTACATCACCGGCACGGATATCGTCATCGACGGCGGCTGGCTCGCCGCCGGCGTATGAGCAAGGCTGTGATGCGGGCATCGCGCGCCGTCGCTCAGGAAAGCATTCGGTGACACAGCTTCCCATGATCGGAATCACCATGGGTGATCCCGCCGGTGTCGGCGCCGAGATCATCGTCAAAGCGCTTAAGGATCTCGCGCCTGCGGAGCGCTCACGCACAGCCGTGATCGGTGAGGCGCGCAGCCTAGCGCGCGCCAACGCGCTCGCCAACACCGGCTTGAGCTTCGTCGCTTCGCTGACCGAGGTCCCGCCCGGTGCGGTGCCCGTCATCCAAGTGGACGTGGAGCGCGATGCGATCGCCGACGGAATAGTTAGCCCGGCGGCGGGTGATGCCGCCTATCGCTTCGTCGCGCGCGCCGTGCAGGCAGCGCTCGCCGGCGAGATCGCCGTCATCGTGACGGCACCGCTCAACAAAGAAGCGCTTCATCTAGGCGGGCATCACTTCGAAGGTCACACCGAGTTATTGGCGCATCTCACCGGCGCCAAGCAGTCGTTTATGCTGCTCGCCTCGGAGAAGCTCTCCACCGTTCATGTTTCCACCCACGTGTCTTTGGCGGGTGCGGTCAAGCGCGCCACCACCGAGCGCGTGCTGGCGACCATCCGCGCGGGCGACGCGCATCTGCGCCGCATGGGCATGCAAAGCCCGCGACTGGCCGTCGCCGGTCTTAATCCCCACTGCGGCGAGAACGGGTTGTTCGGCAACGAAGAGGCCGAGACGATCACGCCGGCGATCAAGCAAGCACAGGCGGACGGCATTGACGTGCGCGGCCCGTTGCCGGGCGACACCGTGTTCTATCGCGCCATGAAGGGCGAGTTCGACCTGGTGGTGGCACAGTATCACGATCAAGGCCACATTCCGACCAAGCTGATCGCTTTCGACACGACGGTCAACGTTTCCTTGGGGCTGCCGATCGCGCGCACTTCGGTCGACCACGGCACCGCCTTCGATATCGCT
>CAZILI010000086.1:2407-5871 GCA_964539965.1 uncultured Burkholderiales bacterium
AGGAGTGGCAAGCCACGTCAACATGAACGCGGCCATCGCCTATGCGCGGCGCATGGCCTCAGGCGCGGGGGCTCGCGCTGCGGCGTAGATTTCGTCGCCATCGTATGCCGCCGAGGCACAAAGTCGCTATCGTCGCCGACGACCTGACCGGCGCCATGGACACCGCTGCGCCGTTCGCCGCACGCGGCGTCGCGACACGGGTGTTCCTATCGCTTCCCCGCGACGGCATCGCCGGCGTGCCGGCGGTCGTGTCGATCACCACCGACAGCCGCCACCTCCATGCAAGGGAAGCGATGGCGCGTGTGGCGGCAGCGATCAAGGCCATCGGCGATGAGTCCCGTCTGCTGTTAAAGAAAGTCGACTCGACCATGCGCGGCAATGTCGCGCAAGAAACCCTGGCCGCGCTCGAAGCAAGCGGTCGCCGTCATGCCCTGGTTTGTCCCGCCTTTCCGGCGCAGGGCCGCACCCTCGAAGACGGCGAAGTGCGGGTGCACGGTGTTGCCCTGCGCGATACTACGATCGGACGCGATGCGCTGTCCCCGCCCCCCTGCGGCGCGCTGGCGCAGGTGTTCGCGCAGGCAGCTTCGGTCTGGAGCATCCACTCGGTGCCGCGCGGGACTGCCGTCGCCCTCGCCGAGTCGGCCGGCACCCACGTCTACATTGTCGACGCCGTCGAGCAGGGCGATCTCGCACGCATCGCCCAATGCGCCGTAAGTCACCTTGAGGAGACGATTCTGGTGGGATCGGCCGGACTGGGGCACGCGCTCGCCGAGGCCGATTTCGAGCGGCAACCGGCCGCTCGACGGGATTGCCAGCCGGGGCCGGTATTGTGCGTGGTGGGCTCGCGCACGCCACAGAGCGAGCGCCAGACGCAGCGGCTCTGCCAAGCCGGCGCAACGTGCCTGAGCGTGCGTGCGCAAGGTGGGCGACTGCACACTCCACCATTGCCCGACACCGACGCGGCTTCGCTTGTCCTGCGCGTCGAGCAAGTCGATGCCGAGCCGGTCAATGCCGTCGAGGTCGCCGCCGCGCTCGCCTCCTTCTCAAGCTCGCTGCTGCGGACTCGGCCTTTCGCCGGGCTCATCGTCACCGGGGGTGACACAGCGCGGGCGCTGTTGGCCGCCTTGGGTGTGGACGGCGTCGATCTGCTGGGTGAGGTCATGCCCGGAGTCGCACTCGGTGCGATCCCGCTCGGCGGGCGAAACCTGCCGATCGTTACCAAAGCGGGTGGTTTCGGCGGCGAGGACTTGTTCGTGGATATCGTCAAGAAGCTGACCGCGACATGAGTTCGCCGAGCCTCACGATCGAACGGCGTGGGCATGTGCTGCTGATGGGGCTGAATCGCCCCGACAAGCGCAACGCCTTCAACTTGGAAATGTACCGCGCCCTCGCCCAGGCGTACGGCCAACTGCAGCAGGGTGGCGACTTGCGCTGCGGCGTGGTGTTCGCCCACGGCGAGCACTTTACCGGCGGCGTCGACCTGCGCGAGTGGTCGCCGCTGTTCGCCGCCGGGCGCGGCTTGGAGCTACCGCCCCAGGCGATCGACCCGCTCGGCATGCCGCCGTCGCCGCAGATCACCAAGCCCATCGTGATCGCGGTGCAGGGCTGGTGCCTCACCATCGGCCTAGAGCTGCTGCTCGCAGCCGACATTCGGGTGGCGGCCGACACGACTCGGCTGTCGCAACTCGAGGTCAAGCGCGGCATCTTCGCCATCGGCGGCGCGACGTTGCGCTTGCCGCAAGAGATCGGCTGGGGCAATGCCTTGCGCTATCTGTTGACCGGAGACGAGATTCCGCTCGCCGAGGCGCACCGCCTCGGGCTGGTGCAAGAGATCGTCTCCGCTGGTCAGCAACTGCAGCGCGCATGCGAGATCGCCGCACGGGTCGCCGAACAGGCTCCGCTCGCCGTGCAGGCCACCTTGCGCTCGGCGCGCCTGGCGCGCGAACAAGGAATGCACGTCGCCAGCGCGGAGCTGCGCGGCGAGCTTGCTCGCTTGCTGAAGACCGAAGACGCCCAGGAAGGCTTGGCGTCCTTTCTGGAAAGGCGAAGCGCTCGCTTTCACGGCCGATAAGACGCGCCCGCTTCGAGTCGCATCCTAATCGAATAGGCAAACGATATGACGCCCCGCACCGATCTGTGCTTTTTCCCCGCCAAGCGGCTCGCCCGCCTCATCGCCGCGCGTGAAGTGTCCTCGGTCGAGGTGCTGGAGGCGCATCTCGCTCAGATCGAGCGCGTGAATCCCAAAGTCAACGCCATCGTGACGCTGGTCGCCGATCGTGCGCGCCAGGCGGCCGAGCGCGCGGATGCAGCGCTCGCGCGCGGCGAAGCCCACGGTCCGCTGCACGGGCTGCCGATTGCGCATAAGGATCTAGTCGAAACCAAGGGCATACGCACCACTTGGGGATCGCCCATCTTCAAAGACTTCGTGCCGACGCGCGATGCGCTGATCGTCGAGCGGCTACAGCGCGCCGGCGCGATCACGCTGGGCAAGACCAACACACCGGAGTTCGGCGCCGGCAGTCAAACCTTCAATGCGGTATTCGGCGAAACGCGCAATCCGTACGACCCGCGCCTCACCTGCGGCGGCAGCAGCGGCGGCGCGGCCGTGGCGCTCGCCTGCGGCATGGTGGCGATCGCCGACGGCAGTGACTTGGGCGGCTCATTGCGCAATCCCGCCAGCTTCTGCAATGTCGTCGGCCTGCGTCCGTCGACCGGGCGAGTGCCGTCCTGGCCGAGCCTGGACGCGTGGTTCCCGTTGTCGGTCGTCGGCCCGATGGCGCGCAACGTGGAGGACGTGGCCCTCATGCTCACGGCGATTGCCGGCCCCGACGCGCGCTCACCGATCAGCATTGCGGAGCCGGCGAGCCTGTTCGCCCGCCCACTCGCACGCGACTTCAAGGGCGTGAAAATCGCATGGGCGCCTGACCTGGGCGGCTCGTTTCCGCTGGATGCACGCGTGCTCGCCGCCGTCGACGCACAGCGCCCGACCTTCGAGTCGCTGGGTTGCGTGGTCGAGCAGGCCTCACCGGACTTCGCGGGCGCCGAGGAAGTGTTCACCACGCTACGCGCCTGGCAATTCGAGCTCGCCTTCGGCGCGCTGTATCAAACGCATCGGGATCTGATGAAAGACACGGTACGCTGGAACATCGAGCAAGGGCAAAAACTCACCGGCGCAGATTTGGCGCGCGCGCAGAAGCTACGCACGGAACTCTACCATCGGGTGCGCGAGTTCATGCAGGACTACGACTTCATTGTGCTGGCGGTCGCGCAAGTGCCGCCGTTTCCGGTCGAACAGCGCTGGGTCGATGAAATCAATGGCGTCAAGCTCCCCACCTACCTCGATTGGATGAAGTCTTGCTACTACCTCTCGGTCACCGGACTGCCTTGCGCGAGCGTGCCGTGCGGCTTTACCGCGCAAGGGCTCCCGGTCGACAACCGTCGCCTGACTGGCGTTCACCTCGAGC
>CAZILI010000086.1:5881-11480 GCA_964539965.1 uncultured Burkholderiales bacterium
GGGCTCCCGGTCGGCTTGCAGATAGTCGGCCGCCACCAGGCCGATTTCGCGGTGCTGCAGCTGGCCTTCGCTTTCGAACAAGCGACCCGGTTCGGCGAGCGCCGCCCATCATTGGCTGCCTAGGAAACCTATCACCCGGATCGGTCCAATCCGCTCGACAGCCCATCGCGGAGCCGCGCTTCGTGCGCCGGTCGGCTTGCTGGTATACTGCCGCGCAAAGCGCTGCGTGATGAAGAAGACGCCGTCGAAACGACCCCCGAAAGCGGCAAAGGCTGGGATGGAGCTATCGAACGGCACGATGTTAAGTCAAAGAACGATTGCCTTGGGCGGAACAGCAGTATTTCTGCTGTACGCGCTATTCTGCATCCTGTTGAATTTGCCGCGTTCCGATTTTGGCGCGAAGTCCGCTGCACAGACGAGTGTTGCGCCCGGCTCGACGCGGGCGAAGATGCGCGTCGGCTCGGTGGTAGCGCCGGTATCGCTGTCCGCGAGGCTTAAGCAAGGCCTAGTGACCTTGACCGGGACCGTGCCCGATGAGCGAGCGCGCAGCGCGATCCTCGTCCGAGCGCGTACCCTCGCCGGCGAAGACGGAAAGATCGAAGACAAACTCATCGTCAATCACGAACTCGTGGTGACGCAGTGGTTCGATCGCGTGCTGGCCTGGTTCCCGCCGAAACTGGAGGGGCTGCAAGAGGGCGAATTCAACGTGAGCGGCGCCTCGGTGACCCTGCTCGGCCAGGTAGCGAGCTTGGAAGAAAAAATGTCGCTGAGCAAGAGCGTCGCCGAAGTGATCGGGCCCACCGCCACCTTGTACAACACCTTGCAGGTCAATTCCGTGCTGCAAAAACGCATCTCCCGCGCGGTCGAAGGCGCTGCTCTGGAGCACGCCATCGGCAAGGTCGTGCGCGAAGGTCGCGTTCAATTCGAATCGGGCAGCGATATTCTCAGCAGCGGTGCCCGCGAGGCGCTGGAAGAGCTCGCCCCGGTGCTGAAGCAATTTCCCGGTGTCGCCTTGCAAATCAACGGGAACTCCGAGACCACCGCTGGTGCGGCACGCGAGCAGCTCAGCGAAGCGCGCGCCAAGGCGATCAAGGGATTTCTAGTCGCACGCGGAGTAGACGGCCAGCGCCTCAAGCCGCGCGGCTGCGAACAGTCACACGGCGCCTCCGGCAACGGCGGCTCGGCCTGCCCGGTGTTTCGCGTTTTGGATCGGCTCTGACAGCCGCATCCGATCTTTAGCCCCTACCAAATGACCGCTATCGCATCGAAAATGTTTCTCTGGCTCGTCATCGCGGCCGGGCTCGGATTCGTGTGGGCCTGGCTGTGGCGCGGCGCGCGCGATCGCCAGTCCCACAGCCGTTTCTTCAGCGAGTGGAAGCTACGCTACGATCAGATGGAAGCGGACTATCACGCGCAATCCGCCGAGATCGAAGGCTTGAAGCGAGAGTTCGCGGTGCAGCAAGAGTTGCTGCGCCAGTATCGTGCTCGCGCCGAACAGCCCACTTGAGCGCCATCCCTATACCCTAAGCGGTAGCAGGCTACAGGCCGCATCTACGCTGGGCGTGTTGCCCTATACCCCCAGAGATCAGGCGCCGCGCTTGCGGCTGGCCGCCAGCACGCTCGGCACCGCGCGAAGCCCGATCAGCATCTGCTGAAGTTTTGCAAGATCGGCCAGCTCGACGGTGAAGTGCATGCGCGCGCTCCCGCCGCGCGACTGCGTGTTGACCGCCGTGACGTTCACGTGCTCGCGCGCCATCACGTCCGAAATGTCGCGCAAGAGTCCGGCACGGTCGATCGCCTCGATGGCGAGGTCGACGGAGAACGGCCCTTCGATGCGACTTCCCCATTGCGCCGGCATCAGGCGACGGCCGCGCTCGACGTCCATCGCCCGCACGTTCTCGCAATCGGCTCGATGCACCATGACGCCGCGACTCTTGGTAACGAAGCCGATGATCGGCTCGGGCGGCACCGGTTTGCAGCATTTGGCCACCGAGGTCGCCAAATTGTCCACGCCGAGCACCAGCACACCGCTGGTGCTCGACACGGCCTTGCTCGCGCCGGTGGGTTCCGCGCGCTCGGGCAACGACGCGGCGACCGCGGGGGCGGCGAGCTCGGCGATGGCGAGTTGGATCTGCCGGCTCGACAGCTCACCGTGGCCGATGGCAGCGAACAAGTCCTCCGCTTTGGAGAAGTGCATCGCCTGGGCGAGCTTGTCGATGGCGAGCCCGCTCTTGCCGGCGCGCTGCATTTCCTTTTCAAGGGTGGCTCGTCCGCTGTCGACCGCTTCGGCCAATTGCTGTTGCTTGAACCATGCGCGCACTTTGGCGAGCGCGCGCGGGCTGGCGAGGTAGCCGAGTTCGGGATTGAGCCAATCGCGGCTCGGCCCACCTTGCTTGGCGGCGGTGATCTCTACGCGCTGCGCGTTGCGCAGCCGGTAGTTGAGCGGCACGATGCCGCCGTCCACTTTGGCGCCCCGGCAATGATGGCCGAGGTCGGTATGCAGGTGATAGGCGAAGTCGATCGGTGTGGCGCCCTGCGGCAAATCGATGATCTGGCCTTGCGGCGTCAGCACGTAGATCGTGTCCTCGAACAAGCGCGTGTTCGCATCGAGCCGCCGCGATTGCGCCACTTCGTCTTTCCAGTCGAGGATCTGGCGAAGCCAGGCGATCTTCTCGTTGTATTTTGCATCGCCATGCCCGCCTTCCTTGTAGCGCCAATGCGCCGCTACGCCGAGCTCGGACTCCTGATGCATCTCGTGGGTGCGGATCTGCACCTCCACGGTCTTGTTCTGCGGGCCCATGACCGCCGTGTGCAGCGAGCGATAGTTGTTGCCCTTGGGATGCGAGATATAGTCGTCGAACTCGCCCGGAATCGGCTGCCACAGGCTGTGCACCACGCCCAGCGCCGCGTAGCAGTCCTTGACCTCGCGCACCAACACGCGCACTGCCCGCACGTCGTACAGGTCTTCGAATTCGAGGTGCTTGCGCTGCATCTTCTTGTAGATGCTGTACAGGTGCTTCGGCCGTCCGCTCACCTCCGCGCGCACGCCGTGCTCACCGAGCTCGACGCGCAACTCACGCATCATCCGCTCGATGTAGCCCTCTCTGTCAACGCGCCTTTCGTCGAGCTTGGCGGCAATGCCTTGATACACCGCAGGCTCGAGGAAGCGAAACGCGAGGTCCTCGAGCTCCCACTTGATCTGCCAAACGCCCAGGCGGTTAGCGAGCGGCGCATACAGGTCCATGGTGGCGCGGCCGGCGGCTTCGCGCTGCGCCGGTGGCGCTTTGGTGAGCGAGCGCATCACGACCAGATGCTCGGCGAGCTGAATCAGCACGACACGCACGTCTTGCGCCATGGCGAGCACCATCTTGCGCAGGCTTTCCAGTCTGGCCGACTGAGCCTTGTCGGGAGCATGCTCGGCGGCGAGGAGATCGATCTGGCGCGCGCGCCGCAGCCCCAGCGCCAACGTCGCGGCGTCCTTGCCGACTGCGCTGCGTAGCCGCTCCATATCGTCGACCAGCTCGGGCAGATCGGCCGCAAGACACGCGCTCACGCTGTCCGCATCGAGGTGGAGCTCGCCGAGGATGAGACTCGCCTCAAGCGCTTGCTTTAGCGCCCGCCGCACGGCGGGATCGGTGTGCTGCGCGCTCTCCAATCGAACTCGCTCCAGCAGCGTGTGCACCGACGCGCGCTCTAGCGAGGACCAGCGCGCGGCGGCAGCCAGCAGCGCTTGCGGCAAGGCTGCAGCGGAAGTGGAATCGGCCACGGATTGCGGGGTGGAGATAACGGCCTCGTAGGTCACGTCAAAGCGCCCTGTCTACTGTATTACGCTGTCGCCGTCGTGGCAAACCGCTTGCGCCGCTCATCTCCCGTGCCAATAGCGCGCTCGCTCATGCCGATAGGGTTCCACCCGCATATCCTTCCCGAAGCGGACGGTGACCGCCCCGTCGCGGTCGGTACGCCAGACTCGCAGCCCGAGGGCGTGGTAGCGACCGAGCACGTCATCGTGCGGATGATGAAACCGGTTGCGATAGCCGGCCGACACGATGACATCCCGCGGGGAGACGGCGCGCAAGAAAGTCTCCGTCGAGGACGTACGGCTGCCGTGATGAGAAGCGATCAGCACATCGGCCGCAAGCTCGCGCGCCGAAAGGTTGACCAATTCCTGCTCGCCGCGCCACTCTAAATCGGCCGGCAAAAGCGCCGCACCGTGTGCACCGACGATCTTGAGCACGCAACCGTTGTCGTTCGAGCGTGCATGCTTGTCGTACGCCGCGAGCGGGCCGCGCGGATGCAGCATGGTGAAGCGCACGCCGTCCCAGCTCCAGTCCTGCCCCGCCATACAGAGTTGCGCATCGCGCGGCGCATCGGCTGCTGGTGCGCCGGGCGTCAAAGACCCCACCAGTCGTGTAACCGGCAGTGCACGCATCACCGAGGCGGCGCCGCCGCTGTGGTCTTGGTCGGCGTGCGACAACACGAGCACATCGACCTTGTCGGCGCCGCTCGCTTGCAAGAAAGGGGCGACGACTCGATTGCCGCTGTCGGACTCTACGCCGAAGCGTGGGCCGGTGTCGTACAGCAGGGTGCGGTGCGCCGTATGCACGACCACGGCGAGTCCCTGTCCGACGTCGAGCGCGGTGAGCCAGAACTCGCCCGGAGCGGGCCGCAGCGGCGCGACCCAGCACAGCGGCAGAAGCCATAGCGCGCCGAGCCACCGGGCGGGCGCGCCGCGCGGCGCCAGTAGCCACAGCGCGCCCAAGACGGCAACTGCCAGCGCCCAAGTCGGCGGCGCAGGAAGGTGCTGGCTAGCCCATGGCAAGGCAGCGAAAAGAGACAGGCCGTGCTCCCCCCATTCGCACAGGGCGGCGGCCAAGCGTAGCAGGGGTTCTGCGCCGGGCAAGGTGCCCAGAAGGGTCAGCGGAACGACAGCGAAACTGACGAGCGGAATGGCCACCGCATTCGCCAGCGGCGAAACCCAGGATACACGCTGGAACAGGCCTACCAGTAACGGAATCATGCCCAAGGTCACCGCATACTGCGTTCGCAGCCCCAGGCCGAGCCAGGATGGGCGGCCGGTCCGCTGCGCCGTGACCCAGGCGATCAGCGCAACGGCACCGAAAGAAAGCCAAAAGCCGGCCGCGATGGTCGCCCACGGGTCGATCAACACGACCGCGAACAATGCCGCACACAGCACGCGCGAGAACGAGGCGAAGCGATTGAGATACAGCGCCACGAACATGACCACCAGGCTCAACAGGGTGCGCTGGGTCGGCAGCGACATGCCGGCCAGTACCGAGTAGCAGGTCGCCGCGATCAGCCCGGCCAGCGCGCCGACCTTGCGGGCCGGCATGCGCAATGTCCAGCTCGGCCGACGGCGCCACAGCCAAACGGCGAGGGCGAAGGCGGCGCTCGCCATCATCGTGATATGCAAACCCGAAATGCTGACCAAATGCCCCACGCCGGTGGCCCAGAACAGGTCCCATTGTCTTTGTGCGATGCCGGATTGATCGCCGACGGCGAGCGCCACCAACACCGGCGCGGACGACCGACCCGGCAGCGCGGACGCGATGCGGTCCCTGATTCGCTCGCGCAAGCGTTC
>CAZILI010000087.1:0-11453 GCA_964539965.1 uncultured Burkholderiales bacterium
TTCTCCCGGATAGCAAACGCGCTGAAAATAACGCCCTAGGCTAACCGGTTACCGATGCGGAAAGCTAAGTTGATGGAGTTGTACGCGAGCTGGTGCGTCGCCTCTACAAGCGTCGCGGGCATGCTTGCGACCAGTGCCTTTTCCGCCGGCATCGTGCCCGACGGTGCTACGGCCACCTCGGTTGCGACCGGTGCCAGCGGGCAGGCGATCGTCACGATTGCCCCGGCCGTTTCCGGCGTCTCGCACAACACCTATGCCGATTTCAACGTCGGTCGCGTCGGCGCCGATCTCCTGAACACCAGTCCCACCAATGCTGCCCGCGTCATCGTCAACGAAGTCACCAGCACCAATCGCAGCCTGATCGAAGGCCCGATCAGCGTAGTCGGCAAGCGCGCCAACGTCATTCTTGCCAATCCCAATGGCATTACGGTCGACGGCGGCTCGTTCGTGAACACCGGCAGCGTGGCGCTCACCACTGGCAAGATCACTTTCAATGATTTCTTGACCGCTCCCGGCGAAATGCAACGTAACGTGGTACTCACCACCGACCGCGGCGCTATCGAGATCGGCCCTGGCGGTTTGTCGGGGGCGTTCAACAAGCTCGAACTCATCGCCAAGCAGTTGCGCATCAACGGCCCCGTCATCAACGCCGTCTCGCGTGCGGACGCGCACGTCCGGATGGTGGCGGGAGATTCCAAGGCCGAGGTCGATACCTCGATCTCCCCCACGGATAACCTGAACGACTGGATCGCCTACGACGCGCCGGGCACTGCAAACGCCGCTGTACTCGTCGATATCACCCCACTGGGGAGCCTGACCGCCGGCAGCATTAAGGTAAGGGTGACCGATCGGGGGGCGGGAGTGAGAAATGCAGGGGCCCTCTACGCCAACGTCGGCGATTTCACCTTAAGCGCTACCGGAGAACTCAGCCTTGCGCGTGGCACGATCAAGTCCGAGCGCCACGTTGTCCTGGCCGACAAACTGAACGCCGACGGCACCCTGGACCCGATCGCTCGTCTTCATATCGGAGATGGCGCAATCGACGCCAAGGGCGAAATCCAAGTCTACGCAAGAGGCGTCGATACCGCGGGTGGGGCGCTTCGCGGGGCAAGCGGGGTCTTCATTCACGCCGATCGCTTGCGTGCCGGGGTGTCCTCTGCGAGCGGTGCCGGCAGCGAACTGGAGAGTGTCGCCGGTTCCATCGATCTCGCCATTACCGACGACGTCACTCTCGAAGCCTCGAATGTGGCCGCGCGCGATCACGTCATCGTGCACGCAGCGTCGTTCACTCAATCCAATGCCGGCATCTTCGAATCGCGCTTGAGTGCGGTGGAAGGCGGGGTTCTCATCGAGACCACGGGCCACATCCAAAGCATCGGTAGTTCCATCCACGGCGCGCAGCGAATCGAAGGCAATGACGCCTCCGAAGGCGCGGTCACGCTGCACGCGGGCGGCTCGGTGCTGACCGCGAGCGCCGATTCCGCGGCGCATCCTGCCGTCATCTATTCCGGCAGCGGCGACGTGGTGATCAAGGCGGGGGGCGACATCGTGAACCACAACGCCCGCCTGCTCGCCAGCCAAGACCTGCGGCTCGAAGCGGGCGGCGACGCCCGAAACCTTGTCGACCGCGTTGACATCATTGCCGACGGTGAGGAGCAGACGTATTGGGAAGACCATCGCAATTGGTTGGGCATCCATACCCGCACCCATGGCTTCACGGTCGACTACGGTCACCTCGAGGGTGCTCACACAGAGAGCTACTGGAAGGGTGGGCGCGATGTCATCGTGTCCGCGCAGAACGTCGAGAACCGCGGCGGCAACATCTACACCGACGAAGGCGATATTCGGCTGACCGCGCAGGAGAAGATCATCAATGACGCGCTAGCGACCGGCGCGGCCCACTTTGAGCGCCGCTGCCGGCTCATCTTCTGCAAGACAAGTGCAGAGAGCTCGGTCGAAGTCCACGGCGGCGAGATCAGTGCCGCGCGCGACGTCGTCATGACGGCGGGGAGCGAAGTCCATAATACCGGGGGTCGCGTGCTGGCGCTGAACGACATGACGCTCAACGCCCCCAGTGTTGTTGCAGAAGGGGTGACGGGCTACAGCGCGATCTCGCGACTTAAGGGCATGAAGGCGTGGTTCGGCGATACCTGGGCCAAGATCTACGCCGCTGACGTGGGCGGCAGCTTCAGGGCGAACGCAGGCAAACTCGTCGTGAACGGCAGGGGCTACGTCGATGCGGGAAGTTTCAACGCTGCGCAAGGTGTGGAGGCTTCTGGCGGCATCGTCGAAATCCGCGCGCCGCGCCGCGATCCGGTTGAGCTCAACGGCAACCACGTCGGTTTGACGAGCTGGCTGTTCGACTAGCATGCGCGCCCGTATTCTCGTCTGCACCCTCGTGCTGGCCGGTGCGGCCTTTCCAGCCCTCGCCCAAGAAGTCCCGGTGCAGGATCCCGCCGATCGGCTGTTTCGCGAGAAGCAAGAGAAGGACCGCCTGGAACGCTTGCAGCGATCCACACCCGAGATCAACGTGCCCAAGGAAGCGGCCGTCGATCCGAATGCCGCTCCCGCAAGCATTGCAGAAGCGGAGCCCACCTTTGCCATCGAGCGAGTGGTCGTTGCCGGCAACACGCTGCTGCCGCAAGCGCGAATCGATGCGCTCACAGCTCCCTTCGCCGGGATTCGTTTGGGCGTCAACCGAATCAACCTGCTATTGAAGCGCCTCACGCAAGCCTACGTGGATGCCGGCTACATCACCACCCGCCCGTATGTCGGGGAACAGAATTTGGGCGCGGGCGTGCTTACGGTGACGGTCATCTCCGGAACAGTGGAGCGCTTGAACGTGAACGGGAAGGAAATGAGTTTCGGCGAGAACCTCGCGATGCCGCTCGATCAGGGCGCCGCGTTGAAGCTTCAGGACTTGGAACAAGGAATCGACCAATTGAATCGGCTGCAGCGCAATCACGCGCAAGTCGAGATCCAACCGGGCGAGAAGCCGGGCGGGTCGATCGTAGCGATCAGTAACACCCAGGGCGATCGGCTCTACTACATCGTGGGCTTGGACAACAACGGCGACAAGGCGACCGGCGAGACGCGCATCCGCGCGGGCATCGAGGCCGACAATGTGCTCGGACTGCAAGAAGCGCTCTCGCTAACCTACAACGGGAGCCTAGACACGAACGCGCTGCTGTTCTCCGGTGCACTGCCCCACGGCTACAACACCTATAGCTATACGTACACTTACTCCGAGTTCCAGAACCTGATCGGTGACACTGCACTCGTGTTTGGGCGCTCGCAGGGCCACACGCTTACCTGGAATCGCATTCTCTCGCGCTCGCGTTTGGGCAAGTCCGCGATGGATGCGACCCTCTCGGTGCGAGAAGCCGAGCGCGAGATCAACAACATCGCGTTGCAGCCCCAGAACTTGGCGGTGCTGCGCCTGGCGTACAACCGCTTCCGCCGCTTCGAGATGGGAAGCACGCCGGGACTGTGGACCTTCGATGTCGGCTACTCACGTGGCCTGAATGCGCTGGGTGCCTCAAGCGATCCCGAAGACCTGCCCGAAGAGGGCGCGCACGCCCAGTTCGACAAGCTCGATGCGAGCGCCAACGTCTCGTTTCAATTGAACCCCGCCTGGAGTACTCGCTCAGGATTGCGCGCACAGTATGCCAAGGAAGCGCTCTTCGGCTCCGAGCAGTTCTTCGCCGGCGGTCCTTCCAGTGTGCGCGGCTTCAGGGAGAGTGCTCTTGCGGGAGACCGCGGCTATGCGCTGCGAAACGAAATCGCCTACACCCAGCTGCCCGCCTGGGCGCAAGGGAAGCTGCACTTGGAACCCTTCGGCTTCATCGACAGCGCTCGCACCTATCTTATTGCCGAGCGCACTTGGCAGAGCATCGTCGGCGCAGGCTTAGGCGTTCGCGCAGGCTACAAGGGAGCGAGCTGCGAATTCATCTTCGGGAAAGCGATCCATGCCCCCGAGTTCGTTAACACCGACTTCCGCATCCAAGCCGTCTTGAACTTCAGCTTCTAACCCATTTCTTGAATCGAGGCCTCACCATGATCCGCAAACTTGTCCTCGCCTCCGTCATTTCTTTCGCGCCGGTTGTGCCCGCGCTTGCCCAAGGGGCGGCGCAAGCCGCCGCCGAGCCCTCGGTTGCGCTCAAGGTCAACGGCGTTGCGGTGCCGCACGCGAAACTGGAAACCGCGTTGCGTCAGGCGATGGCGAACGGCGCCAAGGACACGCCGGAGTTGCGTACGGCATTGAGGAGCCAGCTCATTGCACTGGAACTCTTCCGCCAGGAAGCGGAGAAGCAAAACCTGGGGGCGCATGCCGACGTACGGAGCGCGGTTGCCGCCGCCCGTGAAGCGGCCATGGTGCAGAAGTTCCTCATGAAATCCGTCAAGCCCGCGCCCGTGACTGAAGGCATGGTGAAGACCCAGTACGAGAAGATCGTCGCCGCCTTGGGTCCGCAGGAATACAAGACCCGCGTCATTCGAGTAGCCGACGAGGCGACGGCTAAGCTCATCGCGGCGGAATTGAAGGGCGGCAAGTCGTTCGAAGAACTCGCCAAACAGCACAGCAAACTCCCTTCCGCTAAGCAAGGCGGAGCGGTGGACTGGGTCAGTTTCAGGGTCGGGTTCAAAGAGGGCGAAACCCAAGGCTTTCCGTTGCCGCTCGCGCAAGCGGTAATTGGGCTTAAGCCCGGCATGATCAGCGCCGAGCCGATCGCCTTCAACGACAGCTTCTTCTTCGTCAAGGTCGACGAGTCGCGCGCCACTCAGATCCCGCAATACGAACAAGTGAAGCCGGCGCTCGCGCGTCTGCTGCAGCAGAAGGAAGTCGAGCGGGCATCCGCTGCGTTTGTGGTCGAGTTGATCAAGCGCGCGAAGATCGAGCAGTAGTCCCGAAATAGACCACAAACCCAAGCGCTAGCAAAGAAGCGCGCGAGTCTTTCGCGCGCCCGAAACATCAAGACAGTTGAGGTCGCATCATGAGGCGGCATAGTCAAAAGAAGACCGAAATCATAGAGATCGAAGCCCTTGCGCCAAGCGATGCTACGCGCGTTGATCGCCCGATTTGGCAGCGCGTGCTGGCGGGGCTGCTCACCTTCACGTTGGTCTTCGTTCCCTTCACCGCGACGATCGACGAATATGCGAACGTCTGCGTTCGCTTTGGCTTCAGAAGCGCCAACGCCGCAGGACCCATCGCCGATCCCTACGCGCCGATCCAGTTCCGCCCCGCCATCACGCAGAGTTCTGCGGGCGTGCCGGTAGTCAACATCACCGCCCCCAACGCAGCCGGCCTGTCCTACAACCGCTACCAGCAGTTTAACGTCGATGCGGCGGGACTTATCCTTAACAACAGTCTCACCGGGGGCGGCACGCTCCTGGGAGGCAATATCGACGGCAACCCAAATCTCAATGGGCGCGGCGCAAACATTATTCTCAACGAGGTCACAGGCAGCGGCAGCGCCTTCGCCTCGCAGCTGAACGGCAGCCTGGAGGTGTTCGGCGCGTCCGCTCAGCTCATCATCGCCAACCCCAATGGAATCGCCTGTTCGGGATGCGGGTTCGTGAACACTCCTCGAGTAACGCTGACCACCGGCACGCCGCTGTTCCTTAGTAGCCCAAATGGGACCGATAGCGCTTTTGCCAACGCCACGGCGCTCGCTTTCGACGTGCGATCGGGCCGCGTGCAGATCGAAGGCAACGGCATAGAGGGTACAGTCGGGCGCATGGATGTGATCGCCGAGACGATCGGCATCGATGCGGCGCTGCGCGCGAATCTGCGCGGCGGGGACACGAGCCTAGTCAATCTCGTCGCCGGTCGCAATCGCGTCGCCGAAAACCCCGACGAAACCTATTCCGTCACGGCCAACGCGGCCAACACGGCTGGCGTCGTCAAGGCGGCCAATAGCGGCAGCGCGAGCGTGCAAAACGGTTTCGCCATCGACGCTACCGCCTTGGGCGCTATGACCGGGGGGCAGATCCGGATCATCGCGACAACCGAAGGACTTGGCGTCAAGAGCGATGGCGCGCTTGCCGCCGGCGCGGGGAATTTGACCATCGACAGCAACGGTCAGATCCGCATCGCCAACGCCTATGCGAACAAGAACGCTAGCCTGACCGCCAAGGGCGATCTCGCCGTCAGCGGTACGATCGTCTCGCGAGAGAACAACACGCTCGACGCCACCGGCAACGTGGCGGTCGCGGGTCAAGTCGAGGCGGGGGCGAAGTTTCGAGTGAACGCGAGCGGCAGTGCCGACTTCTTCGGCGCCATCGTGGCGGTGCAGGACGCCAATCTCGACGTCGGTGGGGCGCTCACCCAATTGGGCAACATAAACGTGGGCGGCGACTACGAGGTGCGCGCGCGCGGCATCACTGCCGCGGGCAATACCGCTGTGGACGGTCGGATCAACTTAGATTCCTCCAATGCCATCACCTTCGGCAACCTCGCGACCCAGCAAACGCTCGCCATTGCTGCCGAAGGCAACATCACCGGCGTGGGTACGACGAGTGCGACGGGCCACACCACCATTACCTCCAAGACCGGCAGTGTCGAAAGCCGAGGCGATCTCGCCACCAATGGCGATTTGAATCTCACTGGGCAGCAGAACGTCACCGTCGCCGGCGCTACCACAGTGCTGGGCGAGACGCGCGTGACGGCAACCTCGGGCGATGCGGCCTTGAGCGGTGCGATCGATAGCGGCAAGAACCTGACTGTCACCGCAGGACGCGACATCGCGACCGGCGGGCGCGCGCAAGTGAATAAAGCGGCAACCTTCGATGCGGGTCGTCACGTGAACCTCGGAGGAGATGTGACCGTTGTCGAGGGTCTCATCGTGACGGCCCAGTCTGGCAATCTCGCCGGCGCCGATGCGGTGCGAGTGGGCGGCCGCGCCACGCTCACAAGCGGCGGTGCGTCCACGCTGGAGGGCGACCTCGTGGTTGGCGGCGATTTGAGCCTCCACGCGCAAGCAGACATCACCACCAAGCGTGGCATGACGGTGACGGGCGAAGCCACGATCATCTCGACCGCGGGCGGCGTCGGGAATCAAGGGGTGCTCGAAGTCGGCAGGGACCTCAATTTGAGTGCGGCGCGCGATGTGAGGATCGCCGGCGACAGCAAAGTGCTGGGTAATGCCATCGCTAACACAGCTGGCGCGATTCACCTGGGCGGCAACGTCGCGGTGGCCGGCGACGGCACCCTCAATGCCGGCAGTGACATCACGATCGCCGGAACCACGCAGGTCACGCGCAACGCGGTGCTTAACGCCACAACCGGTTCGATCGGCGGCGCAGGTGACCTTTCGGCGACGACTCTGATCGCCGCCGCTGGACAGGATATCAATTTGGGTGGCGCGCTTCGCACCGCGGGTGCTGCCAATCTTTCGGCGGGCCGTGATCTCTCGACCTCAGGGGCCATCGTTGCAGGCGCCAACCTTACCCAGCACGCCGGCCGCGATCTCAACAACAACGCCAACACGCTCGTCCTCGGCCAATTTCGGGCGGAGGCCGATCGCGACGCGCGCTTCGGCTCCACGCTTGCAGTTGTCGGCAACGCCGACATCGTTGCGCTTCGCAACGCTGCCGTGGCCGGCACCGCGCAGTTTCTGGGCGACGCAACCGTGATAGGTCTTGGCGGTAACTTGACCCTTCGGGGTGACATCATCACCAACGGTGCGGCCACGCTGCAATCGGGCGCGGCAATCACCACGGGCGGCAAGTTGGAGGTCTCCAAGACATTGACTTTGACGGCCGGCGGGCTTGCCACGCTCGGCGGCGTGACGACTACCGAGCAAGCGTTGACGGCGACCGCCGGCAGCCTCAACGCACAGGGCAACATCACCTCCAAGAGCGATCTCACGCTCACCACCATCAGCGGCGGTCTGACGCTTGCGGGGGACGCGCAAGCCAAACGCGACGCGACTCTAGACGCCGCAGGTGACATCAACGGCGCCGGTAACGTGAAGGCGACCGGCCGCCTGACGCTGAACTCGAGCGCTGGCGGCATCGACGTCTCCGGCGCGCTCAAAGCAGGTGATGCGGTGAATGTCGCGGCCAACAACGACGTGAAAGTGAGCGCCGCCGCGGTCGCGGACGGCTCCATCGTCATCACCTCGCGACAAGGTGCAGTCGATGTGCGCGGCACGTTGATCGCCGGTGGCGATGTCACGCTCATGGCCAAGACCGACGTAACCACGCGTGATGCGGTGATCGCCGCCGCGACCCAAGCCGCAAGTGCCCATTCGATCACGCTTACCGCACAAAGCGGCAGCGTGATCACCTTCGGCGAACTGAGCGCGAGTCGGGATCTCACGCTGACGGCCGGTCGCGATGCGACCCTCGACACCGGTGCGAGCGCTCAACAGAACTTGAGCGTGAATGCGGGCGGCAATCTGACAACGACAGGAGCCCTTGTCGCAGGTGCGCTCGACCTCTTAACGGGGCTGCCCGGACCGGGCGGCACATTGACCTTGCACGCGGGTGGAGCTCTCAACGCGCAATCGAAACTGGCCGCAGCCACCGATGCGCGCGTAGAGGGTAGGAATATAAGCGTTCAGACGGTCTCCGCGGGTCGAGACGCCACCTTCACCGCAGCGCAGGGGATGACGCTCAACAACGAGGTCACCGCCAAGCGCAACGCCACGCTGACAGTGGCCACCTCGCTTAGCAATGTGAGCTCGGTGAACGCAGGCAACGCGCTCACAGTGAGCGCTAGTTCGCTTGCCAACGCGGGCACCCTCTACGCCGACACCTCGACCACCGTCAACTCGGGGGATCTCACCAATAGCGGCAAGATCTACGGCGCCACGGCAGACGTTTCGGTGGGCGATCTCAACAACGTTAACGGGACTATCCTCGCCAAAAACAGTCTCAACCTCACGCTCGGCAAATTGATCAGCAACGCCGGTGGGCAGATCGGCGCCGAGCAAGACGCCACAGTGTCGGCGATGGGCACCCTTAACAACGCGGGCGGCAGGATTCAGACCGAGCGTGGCGATCTGACGCTGGACCTCAAGGGCAACACCTACGGCCCTAGCGCGCCGGGGACCGTTGAGTCCGGCAGACTCCTCACGCTTAAGGCGAACGCGATCGCCAACAATGCGGGCTGGACGCCCAATGCACAGGGCTTAGCACTGGAGATTCAAAGCAATTTTGCGAATACCGGCTCGATCGCACTCAACGGCGATTTGAGTGTGCGCACCTCCGGCAACATCACCAACAGCGGCGAAATCAAGACCGGCGGGTCGATCACACTCGACGGCGGTACGGTTACGAACAACAATTTGCTCAGGGCGGACAAGGACGTCACGCTTGGGGGCAACGTCGTCAATCGGGGCAACATCTCAGCCGGCGTCGAGGGCAACCCGGCGGGAGGAAGCGTCACGATCACCGGCAGCGCGTTCGACAATGCGTCCGCCAACTTGCGCGCCGAGCACAACCTCACAGTCAACCTCGCAGGCGCCTTCACCAACGCCGCGGGCACGCTCAGGGCGGGAGGAGATGCCGCGCTCACCGTCGGCACCCTCAATCAAGGCGGCGTCCTTACCACCCGCGGCAATCTCACGATCGACGCCAATTCGTTCTTCGCGAACGACGGCCTGACCGCCTCGGGCGGTACGTTGACAGTCTTCACCTCCTCGCTCACCAACAACGCGGGTGCCAAGCTCCTGTCCTTTGACGACATGAATTTGGGTAGCCAAGCACGCCCGCTCGGCAGCCTGACCAACACGGGTGGTTTCATTGAATCGGGCCAAGACCTCAATTTGTACGCCGGTACGCTCGTGAACCAAGATGCGGGCACGACGACGTTCTCCGCGCAATGGCAAAGCTACGGCACGGTGGTTCCCGAAGAGTACCGCCAGGCCGTGATCCAGTATTTGGGCGATGCGGCGCCGAAGCTCTTCGGTGAGTCGGCGCCCGATGCGCAATACACCGATTCGCGCTCGCACTTCATCGACCGCTATGCCATCTTTCGCGATTCCGACACACACGAGCCCGTCTTCCGCTTGTCTGTCACCGCTCACGAGCAACCGGCAGCGATCAAAGCGACAGGTAGCCTCAACGCGACTGTTTCGGGGACGCTCACCAACAGCGCGAGTGTGATCCATGCGCAGGGCGATCTCATCGCGAGCGCAGGCAGTGTTCAGAATATCGCCTCACAAAACCAGGCGACTGGTACGGTGGATGTGGCGGAGAGCCATCAGGACTTGATTGCGCAGTACACCGCAGGCAGCGCGTTGCAAGCGGGGGGCCGGCTTGAGGTGAAGGCAGGCGCAACCCTTCTTAACAGCGGCAATCTTTATGGCCAAGCGGTGTCGCTTGCGGCGAGCGAGCTCACCAACGGCTTGACGGATCCTGCGATCCAGGCGATCGGCAACGCGACGCCGAATCCCGTTATCAGCCTCGCCGCCCCGAGTTTGGGCCGTGGCATCCTGGATGCGCGCGACGTGATCGTGAGCACCACGACAAGGCCGATCACCTTGGGGAGCATCCCCGCTAACGCCGTGGTGCGCCCCAGTGTGAGTGCCGCGCTCGCGCAAGCCTCCATCGGCGCTGCGGCAGCGCCGGTGATGGGCCCCGTGGGGGAGGCACGCGCCTTGCCCACCGATCGTGTGCGGCTAAGCCCGATCGAGCGTGCGAACTCCGACCCGGGGCTTTCGGAGCGGTACGGGCACTTTGGCACCCCTGGGCTGAGTGCACCGCAGGTCAGCAGCGCGCTCGATGCCTTGGCGAAGAGCGGGGGTACGCTGGGTTACTTGCACGGTTCGGTCGCAACCGAGATTCTCGCCCCGCTCACCCCTGAGTACCTGCTCGCAGAGCTGCCTGCGAATCTGGTCTCCGGCAGCAATCTGCGCTTCTTCGCCGACCCGTACGTGGAGAGCCAACTGCTTGCGCGCGCAGCCCTTACCCAAACCGGCCACGCCTACTTCGTCAACGGCCAAGCGGGCGACGACCGCCGGCAAGGCAGCTTGAGCGATCGAGAGCGCCAGCAGCTCTACGACAACGCGGCGGTGTTCGCTCGCAGTGAGAACATCCAGCTCGGCCAAGCGCTGAGCGTTGAGCAGCAAAGCCGCCTGGATGCGCCGATGCTCTGGTATGTCGAGCAGCAGGTGCCCGATGGCCACGGCGGTAGCCTGTCAGCCCTTGTCCCCACGCTCTACCTGCCCGAGCTTTCCCGCTCGCAACTGGTAAATCTTGCCGGCGGGCTCATCCAAGGCCAAGACCTCGACATCCACGTCAGCGGCACCTTAAGAAACACAGGCTACATCGCAGGCGAGCAGGTCAGCATCAGCGCCGGCACGCTCATCCAAGACAAGCGCCAAGCCGACATCGGTCGAGAGGTCGAACTGGTCGAAGACGGCTACCTGGAGATCACCGGCACCCGAGTGCAGCCCGGGGCCTTCATCAGTGCGGCCAACCTTTCGATCAACGCGCAGAGGATCGAG
>CAZILI010000088.1:0-11383 GCA_964539965.1 uncultured Burkholderiales bacterium
GCCGTGAAGGCACTGGCCGGTAGCACCAACCCGAGCGTGAGGGCTTTGCTCGCCCAGTCGATCGAAAAGCGTCCCGACGGCAGTTATGCCGAGCCGGACGAGAAGGTGAGGCTCGAGATCGCAGCTTCGCTCAAACGAGTACAGCGGCGCTTGACCCAACTCGAGTGGCTGGGGCACGCATTCTCGGGCTTAAGCCTAGGCAGTGTGCTGCTATTGGCGGCCTTGGGCCTGGCCATCACGTTCGGGCTCATGGGAATTATCAACATGGCGCACGGCGAATTGCTGATGATCGGGGCGTACGCCACCTACGTCATGCAAGGACTGTTTCGCCACTACTTTCCTGGCGCCGTGGATTGGTATCTGGTAGCCGCAATACCGTTCTCCTTCCTGATTGCAGCGTTGGTGGGTGTGGTGTTGGAGCGCGGCGTCATCCGCTTTCTCTACGGACGACCGCTCGAGACGTTGCTATGCACTTGGGGTATTAGCCTCATCTTGATTCAAACTGTAAGGAGTCTCTTCGGTGCGCAGAACGTCGAAGTCGCGAATCCAAGCTGGATGTCGGGCGGGATGAGTTTCGCCAGCGGCCTCACCTTACCTTACAACCGCATCGCGATCATCGCATTCGCGGCGCTGGTGGTGTTTCTGGTTTGGCTGCTGCTCAATAGGACCCGACTGGGCCTGTTCGTGCGGGCGGTCACGCAGAATCGCACCATGGCCGACTGCGTGGGCGTTCCGACCGGGCGCATCGACATGTGGACCTTCGGGCTCGGTTCCGGCATCGCGGGGCTGGGTGGATGCGCCCTCTCTCAGATCGGAAACGTGGGTCCGGAGCTCGGGCAAGCCTACATCGTCGACTCCTTTATGGTGGTGGTGCTCGGAGGCGTGGGCCAACTAGCAGGCACGATAATCGCCGCGCTTGGCCTCGGCGAGGTAAACAAGTTTCTCGAGCCGCACGCGGGTGCTGTGCTCGGCAAGATCTTCGTCTTGATCTTCATCATCGTGTTCATACAAAAGCGCCCGCAGGGCCTGTTTGCGATCAAGGGCCGAAGCGCGGAGGCGCTGGCATGAGCGGGCGTATCGCGACTTTGTACACAGGGCGGGGCTGGGCCACGCTGGCGCTGTTTGCCGCCCTGATGCTGGTGATCTTGCCGGTTCTTCACCTCGGCGTGTCGCCCGGCAGCGCTCTATACGTGTCCGGCTACTGGATCAACCTGGTGGGCAAGATCATGTGCTACATGATCGTCGCCCTCGCTATGGACTTGATCTGGGGTTACTCGGGCATCCTCAGCCTCGGCCATGGGTTGTTCTTCGCTCTCGGCGGCTACGCCATGGGTATGCACCTGATGCGCCTGATAGGACGCGAAGGCGTCTATCAGAGCGAACTGCCCGACTTTATGGTGTTTCTCGACTGGAAGGCCTACCCGTGGTATTGGTCTTTCACAGAGCATTTCTGGTACGCCATGCTGGTGGTGATGCTCGTTCCGGGCTTGCTCGCCTTCGTGTTCGGCTACTTCGCCTTTCGTTCACGGGTGAAAGGTGTGTACTTTTCAATCATCACCCAAGCAATGACCTTTGCCGCCATGCTGTTGTTCTTTCGTAACGACATGGGGTTCGGTGGCAACAACGGTTTCACGGACTTCAAGCGCATCCTGGGTTTTCGCATCGCCGATCCGGCGACCAAGATAGGTCTGATGATGACCACGGCGCTGCTGTTGATCGGCGTGCTGCTATTGTGCCGCTACATCGTCAAGTCAAAGCTTGGACGGGTGTTGACTGCGATACGCGACGCCGAGGGGCGTGTCATGTTCTCCGGCTATAACCCGCTGCACTACAAGCTCTCCGTCTGGACCTTGTCTGCTGTGATCTGCGGACTCGCCGGCGCGATGTACGTGCCGCAGATTGGGATCATCAACCCGAGCGAAATGTCACCTGCCAACTCCATCGAGATCGCCATTTGGGTAGCGGTCGGTGGCCGGGGCACGTTGACCGGGGCGCTGCTGGGTGCTGCGCTGGTGAACGGAGCAAAGAGCTGGTTCACCGTGGCGTTTCCCGAATACTGGCTCTACGCGCTGGGGCTGCTGTTCGTGGCGGTGACCTTGTTCATGCCGACCGGCGTGATCGGTTTGTACGCGCAAGTTCGCGCCAGACTGCAGGCGAAACAATCCCGGGGCCGAGTTTCCCCGCATGAACCGGCGTTGACTCCTTCGCCCGCGCGCGCTTCGCCGCCGCGCGAGTCGGTGCTGGTGAAGGAGGTACCCTAGATGTCCAGTGTCATCCACAGTTCGGCCGCGAGCGATGCTGCGGGTATCGGGCGACCCGTCGTGGCCGGCGAGGTCGATACCAGGCACGGACCCATTTTGTATCTCGACAACGTGACGGTGTCTTTCGACGGCTTCAAGGCGCTCGATCGGCTCTCGCTCACGATCGACGAGGGCGAATTGCGTTGCATCATCGGTCCCAACGGTGCCGGCAAGACGACCATGATGGACGTTATCACCGGGAAAACGCGCCCTACGGAGGGGACGGCTTTCTTCGGGCAAACCTTGGATCTGACCCGCATGAGCGAATACCAAATCGCCCATGCAGGCATCGGCCGCAAGTTCCAGCGACCGACGGTTTTCGAGAACCACACCGTGTTTGAGAACCTGGAATTGGCGATGAAGACCGACAAGGGTGTGCGGCACTCATTCTTCGTGCAACTGAGCAGTGCGGAGCGGGAGAGAATCGAGCGGACCCTGAGCGTGATTCACTTGTCGGAGAGGTCGGACCACCTCGCCGGGCTACTGTCGCACGGGCAAAAACAATGGCTCGAGATCGGCATGCTGCTCATGCAAGAACCGAGGCTCATCATGCTGGACGAGCCGGTAGCCGGCATGACCGACGAAGAAACCGAGCGCACTGCACAGCTCGTTCTCAGTCTCGCTGAGACGCATTCCGTGATCGTGGTCGAGCACGACATGGATTTCGTCAGCTCGATCGCACGTAGAGTGACCGTGCTGCACGAGGGGCGCGTACTCGCCGAGGGATCGATGGACCAAGTCAAGGCCGACGAGCGCGTCATCGAAGTCTACTTGGGGAGATAGCGCGTGCTCGCGGTTGAAAATCTGAATCAGCACTATGGTGGCAGCCACACACTGCGCGATATCAGCTTTTCGGTGCGCGACGGCGCCGTTACGGCTTTGTTGGGGAGAAACGGTGTCGGCAAGACGACTCTGCTCAAGTGTCTGATGGGCGTATTGGGCGTGAGTTCCGGCCGCGTGACCTTCGACGGTCAGGAGATTACGCGAGCCTCACCGCACGCTCGCGCGACTAGAGGCATCGCCTATGTACCGCAAGGGCGAGAGATATTCGCGCGCTTGTCGGTGGAAGAAAATTTGTTGATGGGACTGGCGACCAAACGCAACGGCTCCTCGGGCGCGATACCGGAGGAAGTCTTCATTATGTTCCCGGTCTTGCAGCAGATGTTGCAGCGGCGCGGCGGCGATCTCTCAGGCGGTCAACAGCAACAGCTCGCCATTGCGCGCGCCTTGGTTGCGCAGCCGCGCTTGCTCATCCTGGACGAGCCGACCGAGGGCATACAGCCATCCATCATCAAGGAAATCGAGCGTGTTATCGAACGCCTCGCCGAGCGCGGTGATATGGCTATTTTGCTCGTCGAGCAGTACTATGACTTCGCTGAGCGGCTCGCTGATCACTTCCTCGTCATGTCGCGTGGAGAGATCGTCGCGGGAGGGGAAGGCAAAGATATGGTCGAGTTGGGCGTGCATCGCTATCTCGCCGTGTAGCCGTCGCTCGGACGGTGCGCCTGGACGGCACCCCGCAGGCCGCGCATGCCTCGAAGAACAAGGACGCCGTTGGTTTCCTACCTATCGCTATTGTTGCTCGGGCTGGTCCTAGGCATGCGGCATGCCACCGATGCCGACCACGTCATCGCTGTTTCGACCATCGTCAGCCGGGAGCGCAGTTTGGCAGGGTCGCTACGGCTCGGGCTGGCCTGGGGGGTGGGCCATAGCATTACTATTCTGGCGGTGGGCGGCGCCATCATTTTTCTGGGGTTGAGCCTCCCCAGCAAGCTCAACTCCGGCCTCGAACTGGCCGTCGCGATGACCTTGGTGTTGCTGGGGATTTGGGCCATGCGCGGGGTGTTGTCCTCCGCTAAAGGCGCTGCCGACGCGGTGCCGAGTCACTCGCATGTTCACTCGCACGGCGACTATGCGCATCGCCACCGCCATGGTCACAGCGCCGGCGAGCACGGTCATGAGGCCGCTGATACACCGCTGGCAAAGCTCGACAGCAAGTTAGGCGCAGAACGGCTCTACGTCTTGCTGCGGCCGTTTGTGGTCGGCGTGGTGCACGGACTCGCCGGTTCCGCCGCCATTGCGCTCATGATTCTTGCCGCTATCAACGATACTCTGTTGGCGTTTGTCTACCTCCTGGTATTCAGCCTCGGTACCGCGGCCGGAATGTTGATCGTGACCGCAGTCGTGGCCTTACCGATGGCGATCTCGGGGCGCCGCTTCCCCCGTTACAATCGTCGGCTGCAAACGGCTTTTGCCCTGCTCAGCGTTGCGGTGGGAGGATTCTTGCTGCTGCAAACGTCAATCGAGCTAGGGTGGCTCTCGGCAGGGTTGGCGTTTCCCGCCGCGACCCAGTTGTGAGGCCGCAGCCGGACTTCGTCGACGCGCCCGGCTGGACGGGGCAGCTACGGCTTGCCTATTCGAACGAAGGGGGGCGAACTCAATTAAGCGAGCGGGCGCACTCGGGTCCGCTGCTGGTGCAAAAGTCCCTGTACCCGGAAGGGCCGGGCGTCTGCCACAGCATTCTGGTGCACCCCCCGGGAGGGTTGGCCGAAGGCGACTGCCTCATTGTGGAGGTGGACGTGGCGCAAGCAGCGCACGCCCTATTGACGACCCCGGGGGCAACCAAGTGGTACAAAGCAGCTTTGCAGCCGGCTGTTCAGCAGGTAAGCCTGAACGTCGCGGACGAAGGGGCCTTGGAGTGGCTGCCGCAAGAAAACATCTTTTTCAACGAAGCCCAGATACGAAGCTCGACGCGCATCGAACTGTGCCAACGCGCCGCCTACATCGGCTGGGAGGTGAGCTGCCTGGGGCGAGGCGCGATTGACGGGGTGTTCAGTAAGGGCAGGGCACAACACAGCCTCGAGGTGTGGCGCGACGGGCGGCTCGTGTTTATCGACCGAGGCGGCGTCGACGCGGGCACCCGGGGCATGGTGACACCAGTGGTACTCGCTGGTTTCACGGTGTTCGGGACCTTGGTTGCGGTGTCGAGTCACATCGATGCGCCATTGCTTCGCGCTTGCCAAAGGTTGGGCGCGGGCCAGGGAGCGTGCGCGGGGGTGACGCAGATGGGAGAGGTGCTCTGTGCCCGTTATCTGGGCAATCACACGGAGCGGGCGAAAGGGTACTTCGAGCGGCTGCGGCGGCTGCTGCGGCCGCGGATTTGCGAGCGCCCGGCGATCGCGCCGAGGATATGGAGCACCTAGTGATGAGAGTACCGACGTCGGAGTGTGGTCAAGGAGGATAGTCGAGCGTGGAACTCACACCGAGAGAGAAAGACAAGTTGTTGATCTTTACGGCCGCGTTGTTGGCCGAGCGGAGGAGGGCGCGAGGGCTGAAATTGAACTACCCCGAAGCGGTCGCCTTGATCACCGCCGCGGTAATGGAAGGCGCGCGTGACGGCAGGAGCGTTGCCGAACTCATGAGCTTCGGCACGACCTTGCTCAAACGCGAAGACGTAATGGAGGGGGTCGCGGAGATGATCCCCGAGATCCAGGTTGAAGCTACCTTCCCCGACGGGACCAAGCTCGTCACTGTGCATCAACCCATACCCTGAGGTCGATATGATTCCCGGAGAAATGGACATCAAGGCGGGCGAACTGATATTGAATGCAGGACGCAGGGTGATCACGCTCAAGGTCACCAATTCGGGGGATAGGCCGGTCCAAGTCGGCTCGCACTATCACTTCTACGAGACGAACGAGGCTCTGCAGTTCGACAGACCCAAGGCCTACGGCTGCCGCTTGAATATTCCGGCCGGAACGGCGGTTCGCTTCGAGCCCGGCCAGCAGCGAACCATCGAGCTGGTTGAGCTTTCCGGTGACCGCGTCGTGTATGGATTCAATGCCAAGGTGCAGGGTCGGCTTGCCGCGCAGGGGGTGAAGCGATGACCCGCAAGATCGACCGCGTTGCCTACTCGGAGATGTATGGGCCGACAGTCGGAGACCGCATTCGCCTGGCCGACACCGAGCTTTGGATCGAGGTAGAGAAGGATTTCACGAGCTACGGCGAAGAGGTGAAATTCGGCGGCGGTAAGGTGATTCGCGACGGGATGGGCCAGAGTCAGCGCACCCAAGCCGATGTGGTGGACACCGTGATCACGAACGCCTTGATCCTTGACTACTGGGGGATCGTCAAGGCGGATATCGGCATCAAGGGCGGACGCATCGTCGGGATAGGTAAGGCCGGCAATCCTGATATCCAGCCGGGAGTCACCATCAACGTCGGCGCCGCGACCGAGGTCATCGCCGGCGAAGGTATGCTGGTTACTCCGGGCGGTATCGACACACACATTCACTTCATTTGCCCTCAGCAGGTGGAAGAAGCGCTCATGTCCGGCATCACGACCATGATAGGCGGGGGTACCGGGCCCGCGGCGGGGACAAGTGCGACTACCTGCACGCCGGGACCCTGGCACTTGCAAAGCATGTTGCTGGCGGCCGACGGATTGCCCATGAATCTCGGCTTTCTCGGCAAGGGCAACGTGAGTCTTCCGGGGCCGCTGCGCGAGCAGATCGAAGCCGGGGCGATCGGACTCAAACTGCATGAGGACTGGGGAACGACGCCGGCGGCGATCGACAATTGCCTTTCCGTGGCCGATGCCATGGACGTGCAGGTCGCCATTCACACCGACACGCTGAACGAGTCGGGCTTCGTCGAGACCACCTTGGCCGCGTTCAAGGATCGCACGATACATACCTTCCACACCGAGGGCGCCGGCGGCGGCCACGCGCCCGATATCATCAAGGCGTGCGGGCAGGCAAACGTATTGCCGTCTTCGACCAATCCCACACGGCCCTACACGGTGAACACTATCGACGAGCATCTGGACATGCTCATGGTGTGTCATCACCTCGATCCTAAGATCGCCGAAGACGTCGCCTTCGCCGAGTCGCGCATCCGGCGAGAGACCATTGCCGCCGAGGACATACTGCATGACCTAGGTGCAATCAGCATGATGTCGTCCGACTCACAGGCGATGGGGCGCATCGGGGAGGTGATCTTGCGTACCTGGCAGACCGCGCACAAGATGAAGACGCAGCGCGGCCGCCTGCAACAAGACGCTGCGAACAACGACAATTTTCGCGCCAAGCGCTATATCGCGAAATACGCCATCAATCCGGCGCTGACCCACGGCATCGCCCACGCGGTCGGCTCGATCGAGGTGGGCAAGCTCGCCGACCTGGTGTTGTGGAAGCCCGCGTTTTTCGGCGCGAAGCCGAGCATGGTGGTAAAGGGGGGCATGATCGTCGCTGCCGCCATGGGAGATCCCAACGCCTCGATTCCGACGCCGCAGCCCGTGCACTACCGCCCGATGTTCGGCGCCTTCGGTGGCGCGCTGACAGCGACGTCGCTAACCTTCGTTTCGCAGCACGCGCTGCGCGCCGATATCGGGAGCCGGCTCGGCTTGAGGAAGCCGCTCGTTGCGGTACGCGATACGAGAAAACTGCGCAAGAGCAACATGGTACACAATGACTATGCGCCGAAAATCGAAGTCGATCCGCAGAACTACCTTGTGCGCGCCGACGGCGAGCTGCTGATGTGCGAGCCGGCTCAAGTCTTGCCGCTGGCGCAGCGTTACTTTTTGTTTTAGGAAAGTATGTTGGTAGTCGAACGGCGCTGCGTATCAGCGGAGCAATCCGACGCCGTCCTCGAGCTGCCGTTCGAGTTGAGGCAGAAGAGCAGGCTGCGTACCCGTCTCGCTTCCGGTGAAGACGTCGGGCTGTTTCTCGAACGCGGCAGCACGTTGCGCGACGGCGATTTGCTGCTCGCCAATGACGGTCGGGTGATTCGTGTGCGGGCCCAACCCGAGGCCGTTTACCGAGTGACCGCCCGCTCGCCTTTGGATCTGCTGCGCGCGGCCTTTCATCTAGGCAATCGGCACGTGGTGGTCGAGATCGGAGAAGGCTGGTTGCGTCTGACGCGCGACGCCGTGCTGCGTGACATGCTCGAGAAGCTCGGTTTGACCGTGACCGAGGAGTACGCCGCCTTCGAGCCGGAGCGCGGCGCCTATGCGCAACACGCGCACGAACCCGTGGCCGAGGACAGCGCACGGGGCAGGACTTGAGTACGCTGCAAGCGATGGCATGGCTGCGCATGTTGCAGCTTGCCAGTCCGGCCCTGCCCATCGGCGCGTACAGCTACTCTCAAGCGCTCGAATGGGCCGTGGCGACCGGGGAGGTGTGCGACCAAGCTTCGGCGCAGCGCTGGATCGCGGACGTTCTCGATCATTGCATTGCGCGCTTGGATCTCCCGGTGTGCGCAAGGCTTTATGCAGCGCGAGAAGCGGCAGCGCTGCAGGTCTGGAACGATTTCTATGTCGCCTCGCGCGACACCGCGGAGTTTCGCGCCGAGACCTTGCAGATGGGGTATTCGTTGCGCAAGCTACTCGCCGAGGCGAACATGCTCGATCGCGCCGGCCTGGACAGCCTCAATGCGATTGAGGACATCGCCTATCCCACGGCGTTCACGTTCGCCGCCGCAAGGCAGGAGATCCCAATCGAGGCTGCTTTGAGCGCCTACGCTTGGGCTTGGCTGGAGACACAGGCGCTGGCGGCAATGAAGCTGATCCCGTTGGGTCAAGTAGCGGGCCAAACCATACTGCACGAACTGGCGCCACTGATTTTGGGGTATGTATCACGTGCGCAAACCCTGCGCGACCATGAACTAAGCAACTTCGCTCCCGGCCTCGCGATCGCCAGTTGCAAGCACGAGACCCAATACACGAGATTGTTTCGATCCTGAGAGATAGTGAGATGAGTCAGACACAACCGCTTCGGGTGGGCATCGGTGGGCCGGTGGGCTCGGGCAAGACGGCTTTGGTGGAAGCGCTGTGCAAGCGCATGCGTGACAGCTACGAGATCGCGGTCGTCACCAACGATATCTACACCAAAGAGGATATGCAGATCTTGGTGCGGGCCAAGGCGCTTGCCGCCGAGCGCATCGTGGGCGTGGAGACGGGCGGCTGTCCGCATACCGCGATCCGCGAAGACGCGTCGATCAATCTCGAAGCGGTGGATCGGCTCACGCGCTCCTTTCCTGGATTGGACGTCATCTTCATCGAGAGCGGCGGCGACAATTTGGCCGCCACGTTCAGCCCCGAGCTTTCCGATTTGACGCTGTACGTGATCGATGTGGCGGGCGGCGAGAAGATTCCGCGCAAGGGCGGGCCGGGCATCACGAAGTCCGATCTACTGGTGATCAACAAGACCGATCTCGCCGAACATGTCGGCGCTTCGCTGGCTGTCATGGAACAAGACACCAAGCGCATGCGCGGTGAGCGGCCCTATGTGTTTTCGTGTCTGAAGCAAGGACGAGGATTGCCCGAGATCGTGTCGTTCATCGAGCGCGCCGGCATGTTGACATCGAACTGAGCGACGCCGTATTTGCCGCAACATCCGGCGGCGTGCACCAACAAGCGACGAGATGTTCCAACCGGGTGCACGACACTTGACAATTTCATCCCACAGGGTATCTTGGACGCCGACTCGTTTCACGATGCGATAGGTGGGCGGGGCCGGGCCAACGGCGTGCCGGTCGCGGGATATGCGTGAGAGCCCTTCAGCGTCCGGGTGCGCTGAGGGGCTTTTTCATTGACCGATTTGTCTGGCATGGCTTGTGCTATTTGCCAGCGGGAGGCCAGAGAGAAATCGGCGGGCGTGTACGCGCCGCTCAACGAGTGGAGTGGTCGTTCTAATCAGAAAAGAGGAGGTCTAACCAATGGGTATTTCAAACAGGCGAGAGTTCATCAAGGCCGGCGCTACGATTGGGACCGCAGCGGCCGTGGGGCCGTGGTTCATCAAGGATCTATACGCGCAGGACGTGGTCAAGATGGGCATTCTGCATTCGCTGACCGGTACGATTGCCATCGCCGAGAAGTCGGTGGTCGATGCCGAGCAGTTGGCAGTCGAGGAGATCAACGCCGCCGGCGGCGTCATGGGCAAGAAGATCGAGCCGGTGGTCGAAGACGGCGCCAGTGACTGGCCCACCTTCGCCGAGAAAGCGCGCAAGCTCATCGAGAAGGACAAAGTGGCCGCGGTGATGGGCTGCTACACCTCGGCTTCGCGCAAAGCGGTATTGCCGGTGTTCGAGAAGCTCAAGGGCCTGTTGTACTACCCGACCTACTACGAGGGACTCGAGGTCTCGCCCAACATCATGTACACCGCTCAGGAAGCTACCCAGTCGGTGATTGCTGCGATGGAGTGGCTCTACAAGAATCGCGGGAAGACTTACTACATGATCGGTTCAGACTACATCTGGCCCCGCACCACGATCAAGATCGCCAAGGCGACCTTGCAGCGCCTGGGTGGCAAGCTGGTAGGGGAAGACTACTACCCGCTCGGCCATATCGAATTCTCGTCCGCGATCAACAAGATCAAGGCCGCGAAGCCCGAGGTGATTCTTAACTGCACCGTCGGAGGCAGCAATGTCGCCTTCTTCAAACAGCTTAACGCGGCCGGCATCAAAGGCGCCAATCAGCCTATCCTTTCGCTTGCCGTGTCCGAGGAAGAGGTTTCTGGCATCGGCGCCGAGAACGCCGCCGGGACGCTCACTTGCATGGGCTATTTCCAAAGTTTGAAGAATCCGGCTAACGAGAAGTTCGTGAAGGCGTTCAAAGCCAAGTACGGCGCCAATCGCGTGACGGGCGACACGCTCGCGTGCGGCTACACGTCGGTCTACCTGTGGAAGCTTGCGGCCGAGAAGGCCAAGAGCTTTGACGTGGAGAAGGTCGTCGCCGCTTCATCGGAGCTGGAGTTCGCCGGACCCGAAGGTAATATCAAGTTTCACAAGAGTAACCACCACCTCTGGAAGCATGCGCGCATCGGCACTTTCCGGCCGGACGGCCAGGTGGATATGATCTACGAGTCCGCCCTCATCGAGCCGAATCCGTTCCCGAAGCTGTAGCAGACCGGTACCGCAGGAGAGGAAGCCCGCGCGGCTTCCTCTCCTGCTTGCAACGCTGGCTGGCGCGCAAGAGCAAAAAACATCAATTACAAGGCGTCACTATGAACGTCGATATGCTCGTCATGCAGGCCTTCACCGGCCTGAGCGTATTCACCGTTCTCATGCTCATGGCGTTGGGGCTC
>CAZILI010000089.1:0-11380 GCA_964539965.1 uncultured Burkholderiales bacterium
CGCGAGTTACCGTTTGTCTCGTCGGCGCGTCGTCGTCACCGGTTTAGGGATCGTTTCGCCGATCGGCAACGATATTGCTCAGGCTTGGTCCAACGTCGTGGCGGGCAAGTCCGGTATCTCCCGGATCACACGCTTCGATCCTACTCCGTTCGCCTCCCAGATCGCGGGCGAGGTGAAGAACTTCGACATCGAGCCCTTCCTGTCGGCGAAGGAAGCCCGGCGGATGGACATCTTCATCCACTACGGGATCGCTGCCGCCGTGCAGGCGATCAAGGACGCAGGGCTGGCGGAGCGCCCGCCGAATGCCGAGCGCATCGGCGTCAACATCGGCTCGGGCATTGGCGGGCTGCCGATGATCGAGGAAAGCCATAGCATGTTGTTGCAAGGCGGGCCGCGCAAGATTTCGCCGTTCTTCATACCGGGATCGATCATCAACATGATTTCCGGCTACCTATCGATCATGTTCGGCCTGAAGGGGCCGAACGTGGCGAGCGTATCGGCGTGTTCCACCGGCAACCATGCGATCGGTGAATCGGCGCGTATGATCGAGTACGGCGACGCCGACGTCATGGTGGCGGGCGGCGCTGAGTCGGCGGTTACCCCGCTTACCATCGCGGGCTTCTCCTCGGCGCGCGCCCTGTCGACCAGAAATCAGGATCCGGTCGGTGCCAGCCGCCCCTGGGATAGCGAGCGCGACGGTTTCGTGCTGGGTGAAGGCGCCGGTGTGCTGGTGCTGGAGGAGCACGAACATGCCAAGCAGCGCGGTGCCAAGATCTACTGCGAGCTGGCGGGTTTCGGCATGAGCGCGGACGCTCACCACATGACGGCACCCATGGAGGACGGCGAGGGCCCGGCGCGCTGCATGGCGAATGCGCTGCAGAACGCTCGCGCCAATCTGGACGAAGTCGACTACGTGAACGCGCACGGCACCTCTACTCCGCTGGGCGACGTGGCGGAGACCATCGCGATCAAGCGCTGTTTCGGCGATCACGCGCGCAAGCTTGCCGTGAGCTCGACTAAGTCGATGACCGGTCATCTACTTGGCGCCGCCGGCGGGGTTGAGGCGGTATTCAGTGTGCTCGGCGTCTCCCATCAGATCGCGCCGCCCACTATCAACCTGGCCAAGCAGGATCCACAGTGTGATCTCGACTACGTGCCGAACGCGGCGCGCGAGATGCCGATCCGGGTTGCGTTGTCGAACTCGTTCGGCTTCGGTGGGACGAACGCGAGTTTGGTGTTTCGCCGCGCGTAGTCTCTCGAGCAATCCGCCTTCTTTAGCGGATTGCGGGGAGCACCCTGCTACAATTCCGGTTATCCTTGCCGCGTCACGCGTTTGTCGGGTGCTCGTATAAGCCTCGAATATCGCGGTCTCAAACGTGCTTCGCCTGATCAAACTTCTGATCGTCGCCTTCTTACTGTTTGCGATCGCCGGAGCGGGATGGCTCTACCATTTCGCGCATCGTCCACTCGTCCTGCCCGGCACGCCATTCAGCTTTACGCTCGCCCCCGGCGCGTCGCTGAAGGCGGTGTCGCGTCAACTGGCGCGTGCCGGCCTGTTCGTCGAGCCTTGGAGCTTTGCGGTGCTGGCGCGGTTAACCAAACAGGCCAACCAGATCAAGGCCGGTGAGTACCAAATATCCGAGCCGCTCACGCCGTTGCGCTTGCTGGACGAATTGGTACAAGGTCAGGCCGTCACGGTGGCAGTACAGTTCATCGAAGGTCATACTTTCGCCCAGTTGCGCGCGGTGCTCGATGCGCATCCCCAACTCAAGCATGACAGCCGAGGACTCACCGATCGAGAAGTGCTGCAGCGGCTGGAAGTCGATGAATCGCATCCCGAGGGCCTGTTTTTTCCCGACACGTATCTTGTCGGCCGCGACGCGAGCGACTTGGCCGTGCTCAAGCTCGCCTACAAGACCATGCAGGGTCATTTGGCGAAAGCCTGGGTCGGGCGCGATCCGCTTACTCTTTACACGAGCCCTTACGAGGCGCTGATCATGGCTTCGATCGTGGAAAAAGAAACTGCCGCGGAGACAGAGCGACCGCTGATCGCGGCTGTGTTTCAGAACCGTTTGCGCAAGAACATGAAGCTGCAGACGGATCCGACGGTAATCTACGGACTCGGTGCGAGATTTGACGGCAATTTGCGCAAACAAGATCTGGCGAGCGACACGCCCTACAATACGTATACGCGAAGCGGATTGCCGCCTACTCCCATCGCCATGCCCGGCCTGGCTTCGCTTACCGCGGCGCTCAATCCGGCACAATCGGACGCGCTATATTTCGTGGCGCGCGGCGACGGCACGCACGAATTCAACTCTAGCCTGGTCGGCCACAATCGCGCAGTGGCGAAATACCAGAAGCCGTGAGCGGCCAATCCTTGGACCCACAGGCCAGTCACGGTAGGTTCATCACGCTCGAAGGCATCGACGGCGCTGGCAAGAGCACGCATGTCGCCTCGGTCGTCGAGCATTTGCGCGCGCGCGGGCGCGAGGTCGTGGCGACGCGGGAGCCCGGCGGAACTGAGTTGGGAGAAATGCTGCGCGAGCTGGTGCTGCATCATCCCATGCATCCCGAGACCGAGACCCTGCTCATGTTTGCGGCGCGCCGCGAGCACATCGAGCGAGTGATCCGGCCCGCGCTCCTGCGCGGCGCCTGGGTGCTGTCGGACCGCTTCACCGACGCGACCTTCGCCTATCAGGGCGGCGGCCGTGGCGTCGCCGAGGATAAGCTGTTGCAATTGGAGCGCTGGGTACAGGAAGACTTGCAACCCGACCTCACGATTATCTTCGACCTCGATCCGGAGACAGCTCGCAAGCGGTTTCAGGCGGGACGGCCCGACTCAGATCGATTCGAGCGCGAGCAAGAGGCCTTCTTTCAAGCTGTGCGCAACGCGTACTTGCGTCGTGCGAGGCAATTTCCGCGGCGCATACGGGTGGTGGATACCGGTCGGCCGCTCGCCGAAGTGCGTGAAGACCTCGCGCGATTGCTGGATTCGCAAGCGTGAGCACGGCACCGTATCCCTGGCAGACCGCGATTTGGCGCTCGCTGCTCGCGCGGCGCACACGGCTACCCCATGCGCTGCTGTTGTACGGACCGGCCGGGCTGGGCAAGCTCGATTTCGCCAATCTGTTCGCGCGCACTCTGCTCTGCGCCACGCCGCGCGAGGATGGTTTGGCGTGCGGCGCCTGCGAAGCTTGCGTCTGGATGGACGCAGGGGTGCATCCCGACTTCTGGTCGCTGCGGCCGGAGGCTGAGCGTGTAGAGGCGGAGGCCGAATCCGGCAAGGAAAAGAAGGCCTCGCAGCAGATCTCGATTGCGCAGGTGCGCGCGCTTATCAGCCGCCTCGGCTTGGCCGCGCACCGCGGGGCGCGGCGCGCTGTAATCATCGAACCGGCGGAGAGCCTCAATCCCTATGCTGCGAATGCGCTGCTCAAGACCTTGGAGGAGTCGTCGGACGAGGTGACTTTCATGCTGGTGAGCCATCAGCCGTCACGCTTGCCGAAGACCCTGTTGAGCCGTTGCGAGCGGATTCGCTTTGACCTTCCGCAACCCGACGTCGCACGGGAGTGGTTGCTTGCGCGTGGCCTGACCGACTCGGCCGCCTATACGCGTGTCGGGCCGCTGGATCAAGAGCGCCTCGCGCGCTCGGGCGCCGAGCAGCGTCGAGGCGCTTTGCTGGCGGTGCTGAGCGACGAACATCTCGATGCGCTCGACGCGGCGCGAAGACTGGAGGCGTTTCCCGTACCCGAGACCGTCGCGTGGCTGGTGCACTGGTGTTACGACCTGGTTGCCGCACGATTGATCGGGCAGTCTTACTTTCACACGGATTTCGCCGTCGCCGCGGCGCGTCTGGCGCGTGCTTGCCCCGCGGCACGGCTGATCGCGCTGTATCGGCATGTGCAGGAGCAGGCGCGCTTGGCGCGGCATCCTTTGAACACGCGGTTGTATTGGGAGGCCTTGCTGTTGCGCTATCAGCACGTCGTGCGCAATGGAAGCGGGGCGTAGTCTCGTTCACCCACGATGTACGTTGACTCGCACTGTCACATCGACTTTCCGGAGCTGGGCGTTCGGCTCGACGAAGTGTGGAGCAACATGCAGGCCCGATCTGTTACGCATGCGCTGTGTGTGAGCGTCAACCTGCCGAATTGGCCGCAGGTGATGGCGGTGGCCGCGCGTCTGCCGAGCGTGTATGCCTCGGTGGGGGTGCATCCGGACCATCAAGGCGGGGACGAGCCGTCGATCGAGGACTTGTTACAGCGGACCGATGCGCCCAAAGTGGTGGCGATCGGCGAGACCGGGCTCGACTACTATCGCCTGACGGGTGATTTGGAATGGCAGCGCGAGCGCTTTCGCACGCACATTCGCGCCGCGCGACATCGCGCCCTGCCGCTCATCGTGCACACGCGTGCCGCCGCTGCCGACACCGTACGCATCATGCAGGCGGAGAAGGCCGGCGAGGCGGGCGGAGTAATGCACTGCTTTACCGAAGGCTGGGAGGTCGCGCAGGCCGCGCTGGACATGGGGTTCTACATATCCTTCTCGGGTATCGTCACGTTCAAGAACGCGATCGATCTCAAGGAGGTGGCGCGACGCGTTCCGCTGGAACGGCTGCTGATCGAGACCGACGCGCCGTACTTGGCCCCGGTGCCGCATCGCGGCAAGCTGAACGAACCCGCTTACGTGGTCCACGTCGCGGAAGAAATCGCGCGCCTAAGGGGTCTGAGCGTGGAAGAGGTGGGTCGCATCACATCACGCAATTTTTTCGACCTGTTCGGCATCGAGTAGGCCGTCTACCCTGCATTTCGTGAGCGCGCGGTCGAACGAGAAACTGCAACCCTATCGCAGCAAGCGCAGCTTCTCGGCTACTCCCGAGCCGGCTGCGCAAGCCGCGATCCCGCGCGACGGCCCGTTGCTGTTTGTGGTGCAACAGCACGCGGCGCGTAGACTGCACTTCGACTTTCGGCTAGAACTGGACGGCGTGCTCAAGTCATGGGCGGTGCCTAAGGGCTTGTTGTTGCGTCCGGGTGAGAAGCATCTCGCCGTGCCGACGGAGGATCACCCGCTCGACTATGCCGCCTTCGAAGGCGTGATTCCGCCCAAGCAGTACGGGGCGGGACAAGTCGTCGTGTGGGACTGCGGTCTTTACTCTCCTGACAGCGAAGACAAGCTCGACTTCGACCGGCGTGAGCAGGCCGAGCGGCGCGTGCGGGCGGAGCTGGCGCAAGGCAAGCTGAGTGTGTTTCTGCTCGGTCACAAGCTCAAGGGATCGTACGCCTTGGTACGCACCAAGGACGAGACCTGGCTGCTGCTCAAGCACAAGGACCGACGCCCGATCATTGCGCCGAACGGGGTCGCTGAGGAGCGGTCGGTCTTGTCGGGATTGACCGTCGACCGAATGTCCGCGGAAGTAGCGCGTGTACCGCTCGAGCGCCTGGTCGCCCACGGACCTGCAGAGACACTGCCGCAAAAGCTCGAACCCATGCAGGCCCATTTGGCGAAAGCGCCACTCAACGATCCCGCCTGGACATTCGAGCCCAAGCTAGACGGCTATCGCGTGCTCGCTTTTGTCGATCATGAAAGGGTTCAACTGCGTTCACGCGGCGGGCTCGATCTCACCCGCGCCTTTCCCGAGATTGCGCGTGAGTTGGCGCTGCAGGCGCCGCTGCCGATGATCTTGGACGGCGAGCTGATCGCGCTGCACGAGGGTAGGCCGTCGTTCAACGCGCTGCAGAATCGAGCGCAGCTGAAGACGCCCACCGAGGTCGCCATCGGCGAGCGGGAAGTGCCCTGCATGTACTACTGCTTTGACATATTGCACGCAGCCGGGCGCAACCTGCGCAAGTCTCCCTACACAGACCGGCGTCGCTATCTGGCGCAGTGCCTGCTGGCGACCTCGCACGTTCAACAGATGCATGCCGACGACAACGGCGCCGCGCTGTATCGTGCCGCCTTGCAAGCAGGATTCGAGGGCGTGGTAGCGAAGAAAAAATCGAGCGCTTACCATCCGGGGCGACGCTCGCAGGAATGGCTCAAGACCAAAGCATCGCAGAGCGAGGACTTCGTCGTCGGCGGCTATACCGCGGGGGAGGGATCGCGACGCGGCTCCTTCGGTGCGCTCGTGCTCGGCGAGTGGCGCGACGGCAAGCTGTATCCGGTGGGACATGTGGGCAGCGGATTCGACGACAAGACGCTCGCCGCCGTGCTGCGCGAACTGGCGCCGCTCGCCACACGCAAGCGGCCGTTCGCAGTCGAGCCGCAACTGAACGCGTCCGTCACCTGGGTCAAGCCGCAGCGCGTCGCCGAGGTGCAATTTTCGTGTTGGACGCCGGCGCGTCAGCTGCGCGAGCCGGTATTCTTGCGGCTGCGAGACGATCTCGCTGCGCGTCGCATAACGGCCGACAAGCGGGCGCGCGCCATGGATCCGTTTGCCGAACAAGTCACCGGCGTCGAAGAGCAGCTAACGCAGAAGGCGGAAGCCTTTTATCTCCACGTCGGCGAGCATCGCATCAAGCTCACGCATCTCGACAAGACGTTGTGGCCGGTGAGCGATGTCGGGCCACCGGTCACCAAGCGTCACCTGCTGCGTTATCTGGCACGCGCGGCGCGCCATATGCTGCCGCATCTTCGTGATCGGCCTTTTACCGCGGTACGCATGCCCGACGGCACTGCCGGTGAGCGGTTCTTCCAAAAGCATTGGGAAGGCGCGGCGCCGGGGTTTGCCGAATGGGTGGAGTTGTACTCCGACAGCAAACACGTGAATCAGCGCTATCTGCTCTGCAACAACCTCGCTACCTTGCTGTGGCTGGGTCAGATGGGCGCGCTCGAATTTCACGTCTGGCATTCGCGCGTCGACCCACGCCCCGAGAGCACAGACGCCGGCGTCTTCGTGGGTTCGCTGGAGAATATCGAGCGCTCTGCGCTCAACTGTCCTGACTACGTCGTTTTCGATATCGACCCGTACGTCTACTCGGGCAAGGAGGCCCCCGGAGCCGAGCCCGACCTGAATCGCCGCGGGTTCGATAAGGGCCGCGAGGTGGCGCTGCGCTTGCGTGCGCTGCTACAGACCTTGTCTTTGCGCGCTTTCGTGAAGACCACCGGCAAGACCGGCTTGCACGTGTTCGTGCCGATCGAGCGCAGCATCGGCTTTCGCGAGGCGCGCGCCGTCTCCGAGTTGATCGGCCGCCACCTCACGCGCGAGCGCCCGCAAGACATCACCATGCAATGGCGCGTGGAGAAGCGGCCCGGCAAGATTTTTATCGACCACAATATGAATCGGCGCGGCAGTACTTTAGCGGCTGCCTATTCGCCGCGCTCGAGTGAGGGCGCCCCGGTCTCGATGCCGCTCAGCTGGGAGGAGCTGGAGAGGACATATCCGACCGATTTCACTGTCCACAGCGCCATGGACCGGCTGCTCGGGGTCGACCCCTGGCAGGGGATTCTCGACAACAAACAAGACCTGGAGCGGGCGTTCAACCTTGCCGCCCCTTGAGGATTGGCGCCGCTCCGGTATATGCTAGCGGGTCTTGAACCAGTGACAGGGGGCCGGCATGGCCGCACGCTCGATCGCTTCGCTTACGCTTTCGTTCGGCTTGGTGTCGATTCCGGTCAAGTTGTACTCGGCTACTCAGCCGTCGGCCGGCATATCGTTCAACCTATTGCATAGCGGCTGCGGTTCGCGCCTGAAGCAGCAGTACCTGTGCGCCAAAGAAGGGGTTGTGGTGGAGCGTGCCGACATGGTCAAGGGATACGAGTTCGCCAAAGACCAGTATGTGATTTTCAGCCCGGAAGAGCTCAAACAACTGGAAGAGCAGGGCACACACAGCATCGACATCGTTTCCTTCGTTCCGAGCGCGTCGATCGATCCGTTGTACTACGACAAGGCCTACTACTTGGCGCCCGACAAGGGAGGTGCGCGGCCGTATGCGCTGTTCGCAGCGGGCCTGCGCCAGAGCGGGCGATGCGCTCTGGCGCGCTGGGCTTCGCGCGGCAAGCAGCATATCGTTCAAGTGCGCGCGACCGCCGAAGGGCTGGTGTTGCAGCAACTGCTCTATGCCGATGAAGTGCGCTCGATGTCGGAGTTAGAGATCGAGAAAGCCGAGGTCAAGAAGCCCGAACTCGAGCTTGCCTTGCAACTGATCAATCAAAGTGCTAGCGGCGACTACGACCCCAAGGCCTACCGCGACGAGGTGAAACAGCGCATCGAGGTGGCGGTGCAGCAGAAGATCGAAGGCAAGGAAATCACCAGCGCCGCGCCCGAATCGGAATCCGGCGGCGCGCAGGTCATCGATCTCATGGAGGCGTTGCGCGCAAGCCTCGGCAAGGCCGCGCCGGCGGCGGTGGCCGAGGTGGCGCCCAAGGCCGAGCGTAAGCCGCCCAAGCGTGTCGCGGCGAGCGCGGCCGCACCGGCGGCTAAGGTTAGGGCGAAGAAATAACCCCTGCGGGAGCTTCGGTGGACTACACGGTGCGCGAGGTCGAGGCGCTGCTAGGCGTATCGCGCGCGGTGGTCAAGAGCTTTGTCGAGGCGGGTTTTCTCGCGCCCACGCGCGGTGCGCGGCGGGAGTATCGATTCTCCTTTCAAGACCTCGTCGTACTGCGAACGGCCCAGAGCTTGAGCGCCGCCAAGATTCCGTCGCGCAAGATTGCACGATCGCTGAAGCGTTTGCGCCAAGAGTTGCCGGATCGCTTGCCGCTTGCGGGACTGCGCATCACCGCGCTCGGTGACGACATCGTCGTGAGAGAGGGCGCTGCACAGTGGCAGGCGGAGTCGGGCCAGTATCTGCTTGATTTCGAGGTCGCCCCCAACGGGGCGGCGGTACGCTTTCTCGCCGGCGGCGGGGGCGAGCCGGCGCGCACGGCCGAAGACTGGTTTGATCTCGCTTACTCGCTGGAAGAGCGTGACCCCGAACGGGCGCGGGTCGCCTACGCGAGCGCGCTGGCAGCGGATCCGGCTTACTTGAGCGCGTATGTCAACTTGGGTCGACTGCTGCACGCGGCGAACGATCTCGACGCCGCGCATAGCGTGTACCGTGAAGGGCTACGCTTGGCCGGTGAGGATGCCCTGCTGCACTACAACCTCGGCGTGCTGCTCGAAGACATGCACGACAGCGCTGCAGCGATTGCCTGCTATGAGGCCGCGCTACGCGTCGACGCCGGGCTCGCCGACGCGCACTTTAACCTGGCTCGATTGCGCGACGCGTCGGGCCGCGTGCGGGACGCGGTTCGGCATTACAACGAGTATCGTCGTCTGCAACCCCCTTCTACGAGGTAAATAATGAAACGCTCCGTCGTCTCCGCGGTAGCCGTCGTGTTGTCCGTTTCTTCGATTGCGGCTTCTCGAGCCGAGGCGCCGAATCAGATGAAACAGTGTGCCATCGGACTCGTCGCGTACAAGGTCAGCTTCTCACTCAAGAGCAAGGGTTGTTATCTTGCCGTCGATGAAGGCAAGCTGAAAGCGAACTTGGAAGTGCTCGGATGGTCCGCCAAGCAGCCGCCCAAAGTCGACTGGGCGAAAGAGGTCGCCGTGGTCGACGTGGGCGACATTCCCTATGCGCACGCCGTCCCGGCGTGCGACGGCGTGTTCGCTGAGGCAGGCAAGGCGCCGGTCGCAAAATGGAAATGGCGCGAGGAAGTTCCCCCGAGCGCATCCGCGGCGCTGGAAAACAAACCGGCGCCCGCGAAGGACGATCGCTCCATGACACAACAAGCGAAGGATCAGTTCGCGAATCTTCCGAAGGAAGCGGTGGAGAAAGGCAAGGCGATCGGGGAGGATTTCAAGAACTTTCCCGCGCTGCCCAAGCGGTATGCCGTCGTCATGACCTTTCCCAAGGAGCTGGTGGCCAAGTCGACGAACCTGCGCTGCAAGGTGGAGAAGTAGCGGGCGGGGACGTTCGGTCGTGCGCCCTATCCCGTCATAGCGTTCGGACGCGCGAGCGCCCCGTTCCTCCACAGCACTTCGATACCCTCCGGCGCGAGCGGGCGGCTGAACAGGTAGCCCTGCATCTCGAAACACCCGTGGTCGTACAGAAAGCGCTGCTCTTGCGTGGTCTCGACCCCCTCGGCGACGACGCTCAAGTCCAAGCTTTGCGCCAGTGCGATCACCGCGGTGGCGATCGCCGCGTTGTCGCGATCCTCGCTCACGCCTTTGACAAAAGACCGGTCGATCTTCAATGTATCCACCGGAAAGCGCTTCAAGTAGTTGAGTGAGGAGAAGCCGGTGCCGAAATCATCGATCGAAATGCGCACGCCCATCTCTTTGAATGCTCGCATCGCGTCGACGGTCGTATCGCTATCCTGCATGAGCATGCTCTCGGTAAGCTCGAGTTCGAGGTACTGCGGAGCAAGATCGGTGTGCCGCAACACCTGAGCTACCTGCTCGGCCAGGTTGCGTTGTTTGAACTGTAAGCTTGAAATGTTCACCGATACCGGGGAAGCTGGGAAGCCTGCCAATTGCCAGGCCCGATTTTGACGGCACGCCGTCTCGAGCACCCAGGCGCCGATCGGCACGATGAGACCGGTCTCCTCGGCCAGGGTGATGAATTCCGCCGGCGACAGCAAGCCCTTGCTGGGATGCTGCCAACGCAACAGCGCTTCGTTGCCGACGATCTGCCCGGTCTTGTTGTCCAGGCGCGGCTGGTAGAGCAGGAGAAACTCGCCGCGCTCCAACGCGCGCCGAATACTGCTCTCTAGCTCAAGCTTCTCCAGCGCGGTGGCGTTCATCGACTCGCTGTAGAACTGGTAGCGTCCGCGGCCCTGTCCCTTGGCGTGGTACATCGCCGTGTCGGCGTTCTTGAGCAAGGTGTCGATGTCTTTGCCGTCCACCGGGTAGATGGCGATGCCGATGCTGGTCGACACGAAGATCTCGTGGCCCTCCAGTTGCAGCGGCTCGGATAGTGCATGCAGAATGCGCTGGGCGACTTTGGCGGCGTCTTCGGGATGGCGAACGCGATTGATGAGCACCGTAAACTCGTCTCCGCCCAGTCGCGCGATGCTCAAGTTGGCTTCCAGTCCTTCGATGCGGTGGACCTTGTCTTCGCCGCGCACGTAGTGGCTCAAGCGGCGGGCGACGCTTTCCAGCAGCAAGTCACCGAACTTGTGCCCCAAGGTGTCGTTGATGCGCTTGAAGTTGTCTAAGTCGAGAAAAAACAGCGCCAAGGATAGCCGGTCGCGCTCGGCCTGCTGTAGGGCGAGACTGAGCTGCTCCTTGAATAACATGCGGTTGGGCAGCCCGGTCAAGCCGTCGAAAAACGCAAGCTGGCGGATTTGCTCTTCCACCCGCTTGCGCTCGGTGATGTCCTGCGCCGTGCCACGCATGCGCACCGCCCGGCCGTCCGGGCCGAACTCGGTCTCGCCTTGAGCGTGAATAGAGTGGGTGGTGCCA
>CAZILI010000090.1:0-11335 GCA_964539965.1 uncultured Burkholderiales bacterium
GGCGTCGACGTACTCCGCGCCCGATACTTTGCGCCGCGCTTTCAAACCTTTATCGAACATCTCTTGATCCACCATGTTCTCCTCGACGGTGAGAGACAAAGAACCCGCATTGTCGCGCCGCGTGCAGGCGAGCGTCTAGCGAATCGCTAATATATACTGTTTTTATATACAGTTCTCATCTCTTATCCCCGCATGCCCCCCGCTTACGCCGAATTGCACTGCCTGAGCAATTTCACTTTTTTACGCGGCGCCTCGCACCCCGAAGAGCTGGTGCGCTGCGCGCAACGGTTGGGATATGCGGCGCTCGCCGTCACCGACGAATGCTCGCTCGCCGGTGTCGTGCGCGCGCACGAAGAAGCCAAACAATGCGGCCTAAAGCTCATCGTGGGCAGCGAAATCGCTTTCGCTCCGATATCTCTGCCCTGCGGAGAAAAGAGTCAAGATGAAGCGGTCAAAGGAGCAGCGGTAATGCGCTTGGTTTTGCTCGCCGCCAACCGTCATGGCTACGGCCATCTCTCCGAACTCATCAGCCGCGGTCGGCGCGCCTCGAAAAAAGGCGGGTACCGCTTGACTCGAACCGATCTCGACGTCGGCCTGCCCGATTGTTTGGCGTTACTCGTGCCCGGGCCCGAGACGGACATCGCCCAGGTGCGCTGGCTCGCCGAGCGCTTTCCCGGCCGCGCCTGGATCGCGGTCGAACGGCTGCTCGGCGCGGACGACGCGGCGCAGTTCGAGCGGCTCGAGCGCTTGTCGAAAGCGAGCGGGCTGCCGCTCGCGGCGGCGGGCGACGTGCACATGCATACGCGCGCGCGGCGCATGCTGCAAGACACGCTGACCGCGATTCGGCTCGGCATCCCGGTCAAGCAGGCGGGCTACGCCCTTTACCCAAACGGCGAACGGCATTTGCGTTCCATCGCGCGGCTGGCGCGACTGTATCCGCCGGCGCTGCTCGCCGAAACCTTGGCGATCGCCGAGCGCTGCCGTTTTTCGCTCGACGAGCTGCGCTACGAATACCCGGAAGAAATCGAGCCGCCGGGGCAAACACCGGCCGGCTATCTCAGTCATCTGGCGCATGCCGGTCTGCGCTGGCGCTTCCCGCACGGCGCGCCCGAGCACGTCGAAAAGCTCCTCGCACACGAACTCGCCTTGATCGAGGAGTTGCGCTACGAGCCTTATTTCCTAACCGTGTACGACCTGGTCCAGTTCGCTCGCTCGCAGCAGATCCTCTGCCAGGGACGCGGCTCGGCGGCCAATTCGGTGGTGTGTTATTGCCTGGGCATCACCGAAGTCGATCCCAGCCGCATGCAGACCTTGTTCGAGCGCTTCATCTCGCGCGAGCGCAACGAGCCGCCCGACATCGACGTCGACTTCGAGCACGAGCGGCGCGAAAAGGTGATCCAGTATATCTATCGCAAATACGGCCGCGAGCGCGCGGCACTTGCGGCGTCGGTCATCACCTATCGGCCCAAGAGCGCGCTGCGCGACGTCGGCAAGGCTTTGGGATTGAATCTCGATCAAGTCGACCGCCTCGCCAAATCCACCGTGTGGTGGGACGGCCGCCATATCGCGCCGGAGCGTTTGCGCGAAACCGGCTTCGATCCCGAGCATCCGCTGATGCAACGTCTGGCGGCGCTGGTGAGCGAACTCATCGGCTTTCCGCGCCATCTGTCGCAGCACACCGGCGGCTTCGTCATGTCACGCGGCCCCTTGTCGCGGCTGGTGCCGATCGAAAATGCCGCCATGCCCGAGCGCACGGTGATTCAATGGGACAAAGACGACTTGGACGCATTGGGCTTGCTAAAAGTCGATGTGCTCGCGCTCGGCATGCTGACCGCGATACGCAAGGCGATCGACTTGGTGAACGGCTATCGCGCCGCATCCCGCCCGCGTCTGACGTTGGACGGCATTCCCGCCGAAGACCCGGCGGTCTACGACATGATCTGCCAAGCCGACACCATCGGCGTATTCCAAATCGAATCGCGCGCGCAGATGTCGATGCTGCCGCGCTTGCGGCCGCGCGACTATTACGATCTGGTGATCGAAGTGGCGATCGTGCGCCCGGGGCCGATCCAAGGCGGCATGGTGCATCCGTACTTGCGCCGTCGCCAGCAGCGGGAGGCGGTCGCTTATCCGAGCGATGCGGTCAAGAACGTGCTCGAGCGCACGCTGGGCGTGCCGATCTTTCAAGAACAAGTGATGCAGCTCGCCGTGGTGGCGGCCGGTTTCAGCGCCGGAGAGGCCGACAAGCTGCGCCGCTCGATGGCCGCGTGGCGCCGCAAAGGCGGTTTGCAGCCGTTCGAAGCGCGCTTGAAACAAGGCATGCGCGAGCGCGGCTACTCCGAAGCATTCGCCGATCAGATCTTTCAACAGATTCTCGGCTTCGGCGAGTACGGCTTTCCGGAATCGCACTCGGCGAGCTTCGCCTTGCTGGTGTATGCCTCGGCGTGGTTGAAATGTCACGAGCCGGCGGCTTTTTGCGCAGCCTTGCTCAACAGTCAGCCGATGGGCTTTTACGCCCCGTCTCAAATCGTGCAAGACGCGCGCCGTCACGGCATCGAAGTCCTCCCGGTCGATGCGCTGGCGAGCGATTGGGACTGTAGCCTGGAGCCGCGCGACCCGCTTGGGGGACAGCCCGCCGTGCGCTTGGGATTACGCCTGGTGAAAGGCTTGCCGCAAGCCGCGGCGCAACGCTGGATAGCGGCACGCGCCGAATGGCCCTCGGCGCAGCAGCGCGATCACGGGCACATGCTCGAAGCGCTCGCTCAGCGCGCGCAGTTGAATCGGCATGACCTCGATTGCCTGGCGATGGCCGACGCTTTTGCCCCGCTCGCCGGTCATCGCCGTCATGCCGCCTGGCGCGTGGCCGGCATCGAAGCGATGCCGCCCGTGCTCGAAACGGCCACGATCGATGAGCAACAGGCCCTGTTCGCGCCGCCCAGCGAGGGGCAAAACATCGTCGCCGACTACGCGAGTTTGAGTTTAACCTTGCGCCGCCATCCGCTCGCCTTGCTGCGGCCTCGACTCAAGCGTCTGCGTATGATCACGGCGGAAGAACTCAGAGCCCTGCCGCACGGTCGGCGCGCACGCACCGCAGGCATCGTGACCGGCAGACAACATCCGAGCACCGCCAAAGGCACGATCTTCGTCACCCTCGAAGACGAGACCGGCTACGTCAACGTCGTGGTCTGGCAAAGGCTGTCGGAGCGCCAGCGGCGCGAGCTGCTAGGGTCACGACTGATGGGCGTGACGGGCACGGTGGAACGTGAAGGCGAAGTCATACACCTGATCGCGCAGCGACTCACCGATCACAGCGCACTGCTCGGCAATCTCTCGACCCATTCGCGCGATTTTCACTGATCGACGCACTACTCCAGCCTGTATCAGGCTGATGACCGCATTCAGATGCGGTCTACACGCCTATACCCCCTTGCTAGCCAGCGCTCCGCTGGCGAGGCGCTCGCCTTCGCACACCACACGATTGCGCCCGCCGTTCTTAGCCTGGTACAGCGCCGCGTCGGCGCGCGCCAATGTCTTGGACACTTCTTCGCGCAAGCGGTAGCGCGTCACGCCGATGGACACGGTCACGCGTACTTCGCCGAGCGCCTCGCCGAAGGTCAAGCGCTCGATCTGCTCGCGAATGCGCTCGGCCTGCATGCACGCGCCCTTGATCGGGGTCTCGGACAGGATCAGCAAGAACTCCTCGCCACCGAAACGGCCGAAGTAGTCGGTACTGCGCACGACTTGCTCGATCGAGGCGGCAAACGCCTTCAGCACGGCATCGCCAGCCAGATGGCCGCGAGTGTCGTTGATCTTTTTGAAATGGTCCAGATCCATCATGCACACGCAAAAGCTTTCGCTACCGCGATCGCTACGATTCTTCTCTTTGTGCAGCGCGCCCATCAGGTAGCGCCGGTTGTAGCTGCCGGTCAATTCGTCGCGCACCGCGAGCGCTTGGCTGGATTCTAACTCGAGCGCGCTCTCATTGAGCCGCCGCCGCAGCCGCCCGATGTAACCGCCCATAACCGAAAACCACGGCACCACCAGAGCGAACACAGTTAGTTGGAGCAGCTCGAGATTCCAGTCAAGCGGCGTGTCCTTTTGGTACAGCTGCCACAACATGCTCGCGTAAGCGGTGAGCACGATCAGCCCGATGCCCATGAACTCGCGCGCACTCAGGCGGAATATCCCGAACATGAAGATCATCAAGATGATGATGAGAAACACCCCGCGCGCCGGCCCGGCGTGATACATGACGTAGACAATGGTCGCGCAGGCGACGAACATCTGCGCTTTGGTGAGGCTGGGGTCCTTTGCCTTCAAGTTCCAGCCGGCGCGGAAGACGCCGTAGAAGCCCAAGTTCAGCGCGACGATGATGAAGCTCGCTCGCGCCAGCACGCCCGCCTTGATAAAGCCGAGCCGGTAGCAGCCGAGCAGAAGGAACAGCACGAGCATGGAAGTGCCCGCGGCCATGAAGAACCGCCGCAGCCGCACGGCCTGTTTGGGGTCCTCGGGTAATAGCTTCATCGCCAGCCTGTCCCTGATTCTTTTTCTTGTTCGTTACGCGCAAGCTTAACCCAAGCCGCGCGGGCAAATCTACCCGGTTGCCCGCGTTTGTTAGAATCCCCGTTCGATCGCGACCCGTTGCGCCAGGACGCCCATGACCTCACTGCCCAAGGAAATCTTCAAGGCCTACGACATCCGCGGCATCGTCGGCAAGACGCTCACCGCGCAGATCACCGAGCGCATCGGCCAGGCGATCGGCTCCGAAGCGCTAGCGCGCGGGCAGCGGACCGTCGCCATCGGCCGAGACGGCCGGCTGTCGGGGCCGGAGCTCGCCAGCGCGCTGGCGCGCGGCATCCAGGCGAGCGGGGTCGACGTGCTCGACGTCGGCATGGTGGCAACGCCCATGCTGTACTTCGCCGCCTACCAATGGACCGGCTATTCCGGCGTCATGGTCACGGGTTCCCACAATCCCCCCGATTACAACGGCCTCAAGATGGTGCTGGGCGGCGACACTTTGTTCGGAGAGCGCATACAAGCGCTGCGCGAGCGCGCCGAATCGGGCCAGCTCGCGCAAGGCAAGGGCGGCTACGGCACGCGCGAAGTGGCGAAGGACTATATCGATCGCATCGCCGCCGACGTCAAGCTCGCGCGGCCGCTGAAGATAGCGGTCGATTGCGGCAACGGGGTGCCGGGCGCGTTCGCCCCTACGCTGTTTCGCCGGCTCGGGTGCGAAGTGCGCGAGCTGTTCTGTGAAGTGGACGGGCGGTTTCCAAATCATCACCCGGACCCCGCCCATCCGGAGAATCTGCAAGACCTGGTGCGCACGCTCGCCTCCACCGACGCCGAGTTGGGGCTGGCGTTTGACGGCGACGGCGACCGATTGGGAGTCGTCACCAAGGACGGCAACGTTATTTTTCCGGACCGGCAATTGATGCTGTTCGCCGCTGACGTGCTCAAGCGCAACCCCGGCGCGGAAGTTATCTACGACGTGAAATCGACACGCAATCTCAAGGGCTGGATCGAATCACACGGCGGCCGCGCTACCATGTGGAAGACCGGCCATTCGTTCATCAAGGGCAAGATGAAGGAATCGGGGGCTTTGCTGGCCGGCGAGATGAGCGGGCATATTTTCTTCAAAGAACGCTGGTACGGCTTCGACGACGGCATCTACGCCGGCGCGCGCTTGCTCGAGTATCTGAGCGCGGAGCGCGATCTCACCGCGACGCTCAACAATCTGCCCAACGCGGTCGCCACACCTGAACTACAGCTCAAACTCAACGAGGGCGAGAACTACGCTCTGATCGACAAGCTGCAAGCGAGCGCCAAGTTCGACGGCCCACGCGAAGTCATCACCATCGACGGTTTGCGCGTCGAGTACGCCGATGGCTTCGGGCTGGCGCGTTCGAGCAATACCACGCCGGTGGTGGTGCTGCGCTTCGAGGCCGACAACGAAGCCGCGCTCAAACGCATCCAAAGCGACTTTCGCCGCGTGATCCTGCAAGCCAAGCCGGATGCGGCGCTGCCTTTCTGACGACGGCGCGTGAAACGCGCCTCGTTATCGACACGCTTGTACGGCGGCGCGCATCGGCGTGTTGATGCGGCCCTCAACAACCCATCGGAGGAGTAGACCAAATGGACTTAGGAATCGCCGGAAGAAACGCCATCGTGTGTGCCGCGAGCAAAGGGCTCGGCAAGGGCTGCGCGTTGGCGCTCGCCAAGGAAGGCGTGAACGTCACCATAGTCGCCCGCACCAAGGAGACCTTGGAGCAAACGGCAGAAGAAATCCGCAAAGCCGGCGGCGTCAAAGTCACGCCCATCGCGGTCGACATCACGACCGATGAAGGCCGCAAAGCGGTGCTCGCCGCGTGCCCCAATCCCGATATCCTGGTCAACAACGCGGGCGGGCCGCCTGCCGGCGACTTCCGCGACTTCACCAAGCAACACTGGCTCGACGCGGTCAACGCCAACATGCTCACACCGATCGAGCTCATCAAGGCGACCGTCGATGGCATGATGGCGCGCAAGTTCGGCCGCATCGTGAACATCACCTCCAGCGCCGTGAAAGCCCCGGTGGAGATCTTGGCGTTGTCCAACGGTGCGCGTTCCGGGCTGACCGGCTTCGTCGCAGGGATCGCGCGCAAGACGGTCGTCAACAACGTGACCATCAACAATCTGTTGCCGGGCATGTTCGACACGGAAACCCTGCGCAAGCGCAGCGAAGCCGGCGCCAAGATGGCGGGCAAAACGGTCGAGCAGGTGCAGGCGGAGCGCATGAAGAGCATCCCCGCCGGACGGTTCGGCGATCCGAACGAGTTCGGGGCCTATTGCGCGTTTATTTGCAGCGTGCACGCCGGCTTTGTCACCGGCCAGAACTTGCTGATCGACGGCGGCAACTACAGCGGAACGTTCTGAGGAATCTCAGGCCTGGGAGCCTAGCTCGAAACCAGGCTTCGGCGCAGGCGTGGCGCGCGCCGATGCTCGATCACCGGAGCCGCGCGCGGCTTGCCCGGCGCACGCGGGCGTGGTTGTTCACTCGCTTGGCGCTGGCGCGCAATGGTGGCGATCATGTGCTTGTAGATGAGGTGCGTCTCGTCTGCGCGCACGAGTATGGTGTGCACGTCGAACGAGACGATCACGCAGTCCAGGCGTATTCCATTGGTAAGATGAATCGTCACCGGCGCGTTGCTCTTGCGCAGGCGGTTGATGTACGTCTCTTGCACGAGTTCGCGTGCTGTACTGGATGACATAAGCGGTCTTGCGAGTGGCCCTTTTGCCACAAAGCCAAACAAATTCGATGCCAAGCGCACATCGCCGCAACGAATCAATGCCTTGCGCAAGCGCAAGGCATTGCGGCCCGGTAAAGCGCATCTTACGCGGCCATGGCCCCTGCGCATCGCGCCGAACCGGTGCGCGCGCTGACGGCACATCGGCGGTTTGCCGGCCGTCGGCAGTTTCTCTACACTTACTCGCCTACGCCGCCAAGCCCGGCAAGGCGATCATAACCCATAAGCCCAATTGACGTTAGACGGAGGAAGACGCTTCCCATGACCAAGGCAATTCGCTTCTATCAGACCGGCGGACCGGAGGTCCTGAAGTATGAGGACGTATCGGTGAGCGAACCTGGCCCCGGCCAGGCGAAAGTGCGCCACAAGGCCTGCGGCCTCAACTACATCGACACCTACCACCGCTCAGGGCTGTACAAGCTGGAAATGCCGAGCGGGCTCGGCGTCGAGGGCGTGGGCGTGGTCGAAGCGGTCGGGCCCGGTGTCGACTATGTGAAACCCGGCGATCGGGTCGCCTACGCCGGCGGCCCGCCGGGCGCCTATTCCGAACTGCGCGTGATGCCGGCGGACCGACTGGTGAAGGTTCCGGCCAATATCTCGGACCAGCAGGCGGCGGGCATGATGCTCAAAGGCCTCACCACGCAGTACCTTTTGCGCCGCACGTACAACGTCAAGCCGGGCGACGTGATCCTCGCCCACGCGGCGGCGGGCGGAGTCGGCCTGATCATGTGTCAGTGGGCCAAGGCGTTGGGCGCCACCGTCATCGGCACGGTCGGCTCGGACGAGAAAGCTGCGCTCGCCAAGGCGCATGGCTGCGACTACCCGATCGTCTACACGCGAGAGAATTTTGTTCAGCGGGTCAAGGAAATCACGAACGGCAAGGGCGTGCCCGTTGTCTATGACTCGGTGGGCAAGGATACCTTCGCAGGTTCGCTCGATTGTCTGGCGCCGTTGGGCTTGATGGCGTTGTTCGGCAACGCCTCGGGCGCCGTAACTTCGGTCGACCCGGCCGTGCTGGCGGCCAAGGGTTCGCTGTTCTTTACCCGTCCGACCTTGGTAACCTACACGGCCAAACGTGCCGATCTTACGGCCATGGCAGACGACTTGTTCGCCAATGTTTCCTCCGGCAAGGTCAAGATCGAGGTCAAGCAGACCTACCCGCTGAAAGACGCCGCCCAGGCGCACATCGATCTCGAGTCGCGCAAGACGACGGGGTCGACGATTCTGCTGCCCTAGGGCTCGCTGGACATGCGTGGACTGGTTCGCCTCGGGTTCGCTGTGCTGATCTTCGCGCTCGGCTGGCCGAGCCTCGCCGAGGAGCAGCTGCCGGACTATGCACGCGAGAAGAAGTGGGCCGACGAGATATTGCCGTCCGTAGTCGTGGGCGAGCCGACCTACCTCACGACGCAGTCGGGGGTGAAATTCCTAAGCCTGTACACGGAAGGCCACCACGCCAAAGCGGCGGCCGTGCTGGTGCATGGTCGCGGCTGGCACCCCGACTATGAAGTCGTCGGGCCGGTGCGCCAAGGCTTGCCCGAGCACGGCTACACCACCTTGTCGATCCAGGCGGTGGTGCTGTCACCGGCGGCCAAGTTCACCCACTACGAGCCGCTGTTTCCCGAGTGCGTCGAGCGCATCAAGGCGGCAGTGGAGTTTCTGGAGAAGAAGGGATACCAGAAGATCGCGCTGATCGGCCACAGCCTGGGCTCGCGCATGGTCAACGAGTACCTCTGGCGCTACGAAGACAACCCGCATCTGTTCGCTTGGGTGTCGGTTGGCATCGTGCACGGCACCTACGACAAGATCCCGCACATCCCCGTGCCGGTGCTCGACTTGATGGGAGACAACGATTTCAACTTCGTGATGTGGTTCGCCGAGGACCGCAAACGCGAGATCGCACAGATCAAGGCGCGCGGCTCGAAGCAGATCATCGCGCCCAAGACCGAGCACTTCTTCGTCGGCAAAGAAAAAGAGCTGGTCGGCTATGTACAGGGCTTTTTAGACGAAGCGCTCGCCCTCAGGCAAGCGGCCAAGTAGCCGCAATTGAAGGCATACATGCGTCACGCTATAGTGTTGCGCAGCAAACCGAACGGAGGCAAAAAACAATGATCACCGACCGCGACCTCGCCCGCTATCACGAAGACGGTTACATCGTCGTGCCGGACGTTCTCGACCAGGTCACTGTCGCGCGCGCTCTGGCCGTGGTCGATGACATCGTGTCGGCCGCGAAAGGCAAGACCGGCCACGACGATGTCTACGATCTAGAGCCGACGCATACGCCGGAGTTGCCGCGAGTGCGCCGCATCAAGAAGCCTCACTTGGTCCATCCGATTTTTTGGGAGATGGTGCGCAGCCCGAATATGGTGTCGATCCTGCAGAAGCTGATCGGCAGCCCTAACGTGCGCCTGCACGGCTCCAAACTCAACATGAAATCGCCTCAGTACGGCTCGCCGGTCGAGTGGCATCAAGACTGGGCGTTCTATCCGCACACTAACGACGATGTTCTCGCGGTGGGTGTCATGCTACACGATTCGGAAATCGCCAACGGCGCGTTGATGGTCATACCGGGAAGCCACAAAGATCCCGTCGTATACGACCATCACGCCGAAGGCCGCTTCTGCGGCGCGATGGACCCAAGCAAGCGAGAAATCGACTTCGGTAGAGCGATCGCGGCGACCGGCAAGGCCGGCTCGTGCTCGTTCCACCACGTCCGCTTGGTGCACGGCTCGGCGCAAAACACCTCGACCAAGCCGCGTCATCTGCTGCTGTATGAAGCGACCGCCGCCGACGCGTGGCCGCTCGTCAATTGGACCAATCTCGACGAGTTCAATAGCCGCATGATCTGCGGCGAGCCGACTCTCGAGCCGCGCACTACCGCAGTGCCCATTCGCATGCCCTATCCACCGGCCCTCAAGCAAGGCTCGATCTACGAGAATCAAACCGTCATGCAGAACCGCTACTTCAAGATAGCGGCGACTTGAGGCACAAGCGCTCGTGACCGCGGCGCAGCCTCTCGGCTGCGCCGCGGTCACGGATGAAGACATTGCCGATAAATGCTTACCGCTTTGCCAATCGTGCGCGGCTACTGCACGCCGACGGCACTGTCGCCCGCCGTCGCGGGTTGCGCACTGCCATACCCCAGTTCGTCAAAGGCGAAACCCCAGTGCCGCTCGACCTTGCGCCTATCTTCGACCGAAAGGTGAAAAGCATTCTTTCTGTAGGACTTCTGCGAGTCGACGTAGTGGCGAAACGCCGGTTCTACGTATGGAAAGCCGGGCAAGTCGAGCGCTTGATAGAGCCGTTGCAACGTGCCTAGTGGATCTTGCTCGAGATCTTCGAAGCGAACCTCGACGAGGTTGCGCTGGGGAACAAGATCGCGCTCGGCAAAGAAACGACGCATCATGCCCTCGTACAGTTCGAGCACGGTCTGGTCGGCGTTTTCGGTGTCGACCGATTGCAACGTCGTGTGAGGCAAAATCTTTCGATGCAAGTTGCGGGTGGACGAATAGACTTCGTACGGCGAGCGATGGATGTGTATGAACTTGGCATCGGGAAACATACTGAGCAGTAGCCGGATACGTGCCGTGTTGACAGGGTTCTTCAACAGGAGCCGCTTGCCTTTGCTATGCAGCGCCGCGATCTGTAACAGGCGATAGTACTTGCGCTTGAACTCCGCAATCGCCCGCGCCGGAGCACCTTCGAACAGTACGTATTGCTTGAAAAGCTGCCGCGCCCGTCGCGGGAACAGGAACTGCGTGTAGAAGGAATAGGGCACCATCTTGGCGAGCGGTATTTCTTCTTCCTGCGGAGCGTCCATTGGCCACAGCATGTTGTCCATCGGGCGCTTGAGTGGCACCACCCGTCCGAGCAACGACTTGAGCCAACGGCCGCCGATGAGCGAGCAGTCCGGTACGATCGCCTGGTACATCGAGACGAAGCCAAACGCCGGGTCTTGGGACAAGAGGTTATGCAGATGTGTCGTTCCGCTGCGCCAATGGCCGACGATGAACACCGGAGACCGTACCTCGGTCTTGGCGATGCGGCGCCGA
>CAZILI010000091.1:0-11287 GCA_964539965.1 uncultured Burkholderiales bacterium
GAGGCAAACGTCTTGCGGCGGGCGGCTTTTTCGTCGTCCGATAGCTTTTCCCAATCTCCTACGCCCCACAGGTCGCCGTGGCCGGTGTACAGGAACACGCAATCGCCCTCGCCGGGTTCGGCCACGCCTTCTTTCTTCAGGATGTCCTGCATGTCGGCGGCCGTCACGATGCCGGGATCGCCCGCCTTCTGCGGAATCGGCAAGGCCTTGCCGCCACCCTTGTACGTCTTGGCGTCGATCAAGATGCCGCGGCAGATGTAGGCCTTTTGCGCCACGTGCTCAACGCCGCAGTCGCCCATGCCCAGCACACGCCCACCTGCGCCGCGCTGGTAGCACTTCTCGGTTAGGCGCCCGTTGTACATCATGTTGCCCTTCGAGGTATGCACGCCGATGTGGCCGGGACCGTCGAACTGCGTGCCGATCTGGCCGATTTCGGTGGTCAGCATCTCATCGTGATAGATGAGCGCGTTCTTACCGAACGGGCCGCCGGTTGGCGTGCCTGGAATGCTCATCTGCCAACTCCGAACACCGAAGCCCGGGATGTCTCGCGAGTAGACCTTGCCGAGAGTCGTCGACTTGCCGGTCTTGACCAGCTTCAGCACCTTCATGACGTATTCAGGGGTAATGCGATTGATGGCGCCCGCTTTATCGTCCGCGCCCCATTCGGTCGGGAACCACTTCTCATCAAACGGCTTGTCGCTGGTGGGCGCGTCTTGCGCTTGCGCCAACCCCCAGGCAAGCGCGCTTGCGCCCGCCAACAGCGCCATCGAAACGCCGGTAAATCTCTTCATGGAATCCTCCTTCATTTGTTCTGAGACTTTGGTGTAAGAGACATTTCCCCGCAGAGGCGGCGAAACGGGCCGATCGTCGCACAACTGCCGGCCTGCGACAAGAGGCGAAGCGTGCGGTAGCTCGATTTTCGATCTATACCCTGATCGGTATCGATGTATTGAGCGCATCGACATGCGCCTTGTGTGCTTATACCCCCCGTTCTACTGCTCGATGAGTCCGTTTCGCATGGCGATCAAAGCCAGCTCGGCCTGGTTGGCGGCATTGAGTTTTTGCTTGATGTTGTACAGGTGGGTGCCCACGGTACGCGGGCTCAAAAACAACCTCTCCGCGATCTGAGCCACCGATTGACCCTTGGCCAGCAACATGAATACTTCGAATTCACGCCCGGATAGTACTTCGACCGGATTCTGTTCACCGGTGAGCTGCTGCACTGCCATCTGCTGCGCCAATTGCGAGTCGAGAAACGTCTTGCCTGCCGCGACTTGGCGTATCGCCTGGATCAACTCTTCGGCCGCGCTTCGCTTGGACAGATAGCCCGCCGCACCCGCCTTGAGCAGCCGCTTGGGATGACTCGTGTCTTCGTGCGCCGAGAGGACCAGCACCTTGGCATTGGCGTCTTTGGCGAGCAGCCGGCTCACCGCTTCCAGCCCGCCGATGCCCGGCATGGCGATGTCCATCACGACGATATCCGGCTTGAGTTCAGGATACTGGCGCAACGCCTCTTCTCCACTGGCGGCCTCGCCGACGACTTGAATGTCATCCGTGCCATGCAACAACAGCTTAAACCCCATGCGCACGACGGCATGATCGTCCACCAGCATGACTCGAATCGACTGCGCGCTCATGAATGCACCGGCACGGCTTGCGCTTGCCCGATGGGGATCGTCACCGAGATCGCCACGCCGCGTCCGGGTTGATTGTCGACGATGAATCGGCCGCCCAGACCCTCGACCCGCTCGCGCATGCCGAGCAGGCCGTAGTGGGCTTCGCGATCATCCTGCTCGGGCGCCATGCCCTTGCCGTTGTCTTCTATGGTCACGGAAAGATGGCCGTTGTCCATGGCGCGGTCAACACGCACGCTGGCGCGGGTGGCGCTCGCGTGACGAACGATATTGGTTAGACATTCCTGGGCCACGCGATACACCGTGATGTTCGAGTTATCGTCCAAGCCGGCCAAGTCACCGTGGATCACCAGAGAGAACTCGATGCCGGGATTCCGCTCTCGATGTCCCTCGATAAGCTCTTGCAGCGCTTCACGCAAGCTCAGCTTCTCCAGCGCCATCGGGCGCAGCCGCTTCACCATGCCATGCATGCCGTCATACATCTGGCTGGAAACGTCGACGATCATCTGAGCAGCTGATTCGATCTCGGGATACTTGCCGCGGCTGCGGTTCACCAGCGAGGTCGCGATCGTCTTGACCGCCGTCACCGCCTGCCCCAGTTCGTCGTGCAATTCGAGCGCGAGATTGCGCCGCTCTTCTTCGATGTGGCGCTGGATAAGTTGGGTCAGCGCGCGGTTTTCTTCGAGCTCGTGCGCAGTTTGCTCGGCGCGCTTCTTGACGGCGAAGCTCTCTTCGACCGCCTGCGCCATGCGATTGAAGGTATCGCTGATCGCGGCCATTTCGCGCGGCCGAAACGCCGGCAACCGCGCGTGGAACTCGCCCTGCTCCATTTGCTTGAGTCCTTTGACGATGTCGTTGACCGGATGCAGCGCGCGACTAGCGAGCCAGAACACCAACAAGTTTACGAGCACGAAGAACGCCAGCGACAGCCATCCGAGATTCAGCAGGTCGTCCCAGGCGTCGAGCACCGCGCGCGAGGCGTCCGGGACAATGTGCAAGGTCCCCGGTCCAGCCGACAGCCTGATCGGTTTGATGACCGGCGACATGAGGGTTACGAACCAGGCAGGCGCGGCGCGCCCGGCCTTGTAGACGGAAGGCGGGGATGAGTACAGTTGTTGGCCGGCGGAATCGTACAGAGTAATCTCGTGCGCACGCACCCTGCCCAAGTGCTCCAGAAAGGCCACCAGCCCGCGCGCCGACGGTGTCCCTGAAGCCCGCTGTTGAGTGCCGACGGCGTTGGACAACAGATGAACCGTTACCCGCGTCGCGGCTTCCATTTCCTCCTGGATGGAGCGACGCGAAGCATCGATTTCCAAGTAGGCGAGCGCGACCACGAAGCCGAGCATGACCGCGGTAAACAAGAGGTTGATCTGGGTCCTGAGGCTCATGCCATCGGAAGCTAAAATGCTCCATTTATCATTGTTTTAGGCCGTACGGCCCGCGCCTGGCGGGTGTCACCGCCGCGCGTTGCCAGGGGCAAGTAAGGATCTTACCCCGTGAGCGAGGCCCGTCGGCTCATGAAAATCATTAGTTGAAATTCAGGATTTCCGTGATGCCCGCAGGGGCCGACCGGCGCATAGTAACGTGGTCTTTTGACCTTCACCCCTAAGGAGACGAACCATGTGGACCAAGCCCGAATTTGCCGACCTTCGCTTCGGTTTCGAAGTCACCATGTACGTTGCCAACCGCTAATTTGGGTTAATGAAAATCATTAGCCGAAATTAAAGGTTTCAACAGTACCAGGGTCGGCTCAAGCCGACCCAAAATGCAATCCGAATCCTCCGATGCAGTTGAGGATTCCCGAAAGCAAGTAGACGCAGTTAACTCAAACCTTTTAAGGAGCTAGACTATGTGGACCAAACCTGAATTTGCCGATCTGCGCTTTGGCTTTGAAGTAACGATGTACGTTGCCAATCGCTAAGCGATAAGCTCGACAAGAAGGGGGGCTCCTCAAAGGCCCCCCTTTTTTGTTCTCCAGATTCTCGGCCGTCGCAATAAATAGATATGAAAATCAGAGTCTTGGGATCGTCCGCCGGAGGGGGGTTTCCACAGTGGAACTGCAATTGCCCGATGTGCGATGGAGCGCGCAAGGGCACGATTAGAGCCAAGCCCCGCACTCAGTCCTCCATTGCGGTGAGCACGGAAGACTCACGCTGGGTGCTATTTAATGCCTCACCCGACATCCTGACCCAAATCCGGGCATTTCCCGAATTGCAACCGGGGCGCTCAATACGCGATACCGGGATCGCGGCGGTCATCCTCATGGACGCTCAAATCGACCACACCACGGGCTTGTTCAGCCTGCGCGAGGGTAAACCGCTCGAGATCTATTGCACCGATATGGTCCGCGACGACCTGCTGACCGGCAATCCGATCTTCAAGATCCTGGAGCACTACTGCAAGGTGAATTGGCACCAGGTGCACACGCGCGGCGAGAGATTCACCGTGCCCGGCGTCGATGGGCTCGAGTTCACGCCGGTGCCTCTGCACAGCAAGGCGCCCCCCTATTCACCGCATCGCTACGATCCGCACGAAGGTGACAATATCGGCATTCGCGTGCAGGACCTCGGCAACCGCAAGACGCTCTTCTACGCGCCCGGCCTAGGCGAAATCGAGCCTCACTTGCGTCCGTATCTGGCCGACTCGGACTGCCTGCTGGTCGACGGTACGACATGGACCGACGATGAGATGATGCGGTTAGGCATCGCGCCCAAACTCGCGCGCGACATGGGTCATCTGCCGCAGAGCGGTCCGGGCGGCATGATCGAAGTGCTGGCGCCCCTCACCCGCCCGCGAAAAGTCTTGATCCACATCAACAACACCAATCCCATCCTCAACGAAGATTCTCCCGAGCGTGCTGAGCTGACGCGGCGAGGCATCGAGGTCGCGTATGACGGCATGGAGATCATCCTGTAAATCGACACGGCGGAGCAAACGGTCATGAGTGCGCCATGGAGCAAAGAAGAGTTCGAGCAGAAGCTGCGCGAAAAGGGCAAGGGCTATCACATCTATCACCCGTTCAACGTGCTGCTCAATGCCGGCAAGTTCACGCCCGAGCAAGTGCGCGGTTGGGTGGCAAACCGCTTCTACTACCAGATCTGCATTCCGATCAAAGACGCCGCGGTGATGAGCAACTGCCCCGACCAAGCCGTGCGGCGCGGTTGGATACAGCGCATCATCGATCATGACGGCAGCGAGGGCGATCCGGGCGGCATCGAAACCTGGATCAAACTCGGAGAGGCGGTCGGACTGACGCGAGAGCAGATCACCTCTCTCAAGATGGTGTTGCCGGGCGTGCGCTTCTCGGTCGACGCGTACGTGAATTTCGCGCGTCAGCGGCCCTGGCAAGAGGCGGTGTGTTCGTCGCTCACCGAACTGTTCGCGCCGCACATCCACAAGGAGCGCCTCAATACCTGGCCGCAGCACTATCCCTGGATCAAACAAGAGGGTTTGCAGTACTTCAAGAACCGCATCACGCAGGCGCGGCGCGACGTCGAACAGGGCCTGCAGATCACGCTCGACTATTTCAACACGCGCGCCCTGCAAGACCGCGCGCTCGACATCCTGCAGTTCAAACTCGACGTACTGTGGGCGATGCTAGATTCGATGGCGTTCAACTATCTCACGGCCGAGCAAATGGCGGAAGCGAAGCGATTGACCGATGAGCGAAAAGAAGCCGCTTGATCTCGTAGATATTCCCGAAATCCCCAAGCTCTACCGCTTGCAATGGGAGGAGGTGCCTAAGGCCTATGTGCTGCTGTATCCCGAAGGGAGAGTGCAGCTCAACATGAGCGCGGGCGAGATCATGAAGCGTGTGGACGGCGTGCGCAACATCGGCCACATTACCGAAGATCTGCAAAAAACATTCAACGAGCCCGACCTGAAGGCCGACGTGCTCGCAGCTTTGGAGGTTGCACATGAACGCGGTTGGATCCGAATCAAGGCAAGTTGAACGCAGCGCCATAGCGCATCCGCAGTGGCTCAACGCCGAGTTGACCTACAAGTGCCCACTGCATTGCGTCTTCTGCTACAACCCGATCGACTACGCGCAGGTAGAGAAGGAACTCACGACCGAGGAATGGCTTCGCACCCTACGCGAGGCGCGCAAGATGGGGGTTGTGCAACTGGGGCTATCCGGCGGCGAGCCGCTGATGCGCGATGATCTCGAGATTCTCATTGCGGAGTCGCACCGCCTTGGGTTTTACGTCAACTTGCTCACCTCCGGAATAGGCTTGACCGAAAAGCGCATCAAGGCGTTCAAAGAGGGCGGGCTAGACCATATCCAGCTATCTTTCCAGGACTCCACCAAGGAGATGAACGATTTCCTCTCCAGCACCAAGACCTTCGATCTGAAGAAGCGCGCGGCAACGCTCATCAAGCAGTACGACTATCCGATGGTGCTGAACGTGGTGCTGCATCGCCTGAACATCGATCATATCGACAAGATCCTCGATCTTGCCGTGCAGCTGGAGGCAGAATACATCGAGCTTGCGAATACCCAGTATTACGGCTGGAGCCTGCTCAATCGCGAACAGTTAATGCCCACGCGCGAGCAGTTGGAGCGTGCCGAAGCCTATACCAACGAGTTTCGCAAAAAGATCGGCGATAAGATCCGCATCTTCTTCGTCGTGCCCGACTACTACGCCACGCGCCCCAAGGCTTGCATGAGCGGCTGGGGCAAGATCTTCATCAATATCGCTCCCGACGGCGTGGTGCTGCCCTGCCATGAGGCGCGTATGCTGCCAGGCATCGAATTTCCGAGCGTGCGCGACATGCCGCTGGACGAAATTTGGTACGAGTCCGATGCCTTCAACCGATATCGCGGTGACGCGTGGATGAAAGAGCCCTGCCGCTCCTGCCCGGACAAGCACAAGGATTTCGCCGGTTGCCGCTGCCAGGCGTTCATGTTGACCGGCGACGCAACCAGCGCGGATCCGATTTGCGAGATGTCGCCGCACCACGGCATCATTACCGAGGCGATCGACCGTGCCAACAAACCGCGCAAGCAGATCGAGATCAAGCCGTTGGTGTACCGGCTCGACAAGAACTCCAAGGAGCTAGCCGGCATCTAGGGGTTCGAGCGCGCTCCCTAAGCGCGGAGCAAAGAACAACAGCAAAGCCGGTTGCAGGACGTAAGTCACTCAATATGCGCATTGACGACGTGTGCGCACTCTATCTATCTCCTTCCTCCCTGTTTGCAAGAAGGCCATGCGTGCTGGGCCACGATCACGATCACGTCAATGGACGATAACAAATGAAGACCAAGTTCGTTGTAAGACTCAGTCTATCCGCGATTTCCGCCTGCGCGACGCTTTCGACGTCGTTCGCGCTTCGTGCCCAGAGTAGCAATGACGAGACGGTGCGCGAGGAGCTCGCTCCGGTCGTCGTCACCGCCACCCGCGTCGAGCAATCGAGCTTCGATGTGCCTGGCTCGATCGACGCCTTGGATGCGCGCAGCATTCAGGAGGGGCAAGCGAAGGTGAATCTGTCCGAGCCGCTCGCCCGGGTACCGGGCGTGGTCATACAGAATCGCCAGAACTACGCGCAAGACTTGCAGATTTCCACCCGCGGATTCGGCGCGCGTTCCACCTTCGGCGTGCGCGGCGTGCGCCTCATCGCTGATGGCATCCCCGCCACCATGCCCGACGGGCAAGGGCAGGCCGCCACCTTCAACCTCGATTCCGCCAAGCGTATCGAGGTACTGCGCGGGCCGTTCTCCGCTCTGTACGGCAACTCGTCGGGCGGCGTGATCCAGATCTTCACCGAAGACGGTCCGCTGCGACCGACCCTCACCGGAGACCTGCTGCTGGGCAGCTATGACACGCAGAAATACGGCCTCAAGTTCGGCGGCACCGCCGCTGACTTCAACTACGTCGTGAACGGCTCGCGTTTCGATACCGATGGCTACCGCGACCACAGCGCCGCCACACGCGACCACTACAACGCGAAGTTGCGCTATCGGATCAACGAGCGAACCAACCTCTCGCTGGTGCTCAATTCACTGCGGCAACCCGACACGCAGGACCCGCTGGGACTGCCGCGGACCTCAAGCGACGGACGCGACTTCGAGACCAACCCCCGCAGCGTCGTGACGCAAGCCGAGACCTTCAATACGCGAAAGAGCATTGAAAACGACCAAGCCGGTCTCGTGTACGAGCAGCGTGTGCGCGACAACGATAGCTTCAAAGTGATCGGCTACTTGGGAACCCGGCAGGTCGTGCAGTATCTTGCGATCACCAAGGGAGCACAGGCGCCCGCCACCAACTCCGGCGGTGTAGTCGACCTGGATCGCGAGTTCGCCGGTCTACACGCACTCTATACGCTGAAAACGGCGCTGGCGGCGCAACCTTTCTCCCTGACCGCCGGGGTCGACTACGACCGCATGAAAGAGCGCCGCAAGGGCTTCAACAACTTCGTCACGGTAGGCGGGGTGGATCAGTTCGGGGTGCAAGGGACCTTGCGCAGAGACGAAGACGATACCGTGTACAACATCGACGAATATGTGCAGGCGGAATGGCTGCCGAGCGAAAGCTGGCGGCTTTTCTTGGGCGTGCGGCACAGCGAGGTCAAGTTCAAGTCGGAGGACTTCTTCGTCGCGACCGGCAATCCGGACGACAGCGGCAGCGTCAAATACCGAAACACCAGTCCGGTGCTAGGCGCACTTTACAGCGTGTCGCCACATCTGAACGTGTACGCGAACTACGGCCAGGGCTTCGAAACGCCGACCTTCGCCGAACTTTCCTACCGCTCGGACGGCAGCAGCGGGCTCAATTTCGGTCTCAAGCCGAGCAAGAGCGATAACTATGAAATCGGCCTAAAGGCTCTGGTCGGTGAGCGCACTCGCGTCAATGTCGCGCTGTTTGCAATTAAGACCAAAGACGAGATCGTCCCCGAGTTGAACCAAGGAGGCCGGGCGACTTTCCAGAACGCCTCCAAGACCTCGCGCGAAGGCGTCGAGATCGGTGCCGAAACTTCGTTCGGCCCGGGTTTTTCGGCGTTGCTGAGCTACACCTATCTAAACGCCGAGTTCGACGAGGCTTTCACCAGCCGCAGCGTCGTGCAAGGCAATACAACTTCGGTCACCATTCCGGCCGGCAACCACATCCCAGGCGTGCCGAGCAACATCGTGTACGGCGAACTCGGTTGGCGTCACAATTGGGTTTCCGCCGCGTTGGAAGTACGTTACAGCGACAAGGTGTTCGTGAACGACGGCAATTCCGATAGCGCGCCCAGCTATACAGTTACCAACGTCCGTGTGGGATTCGATCAGAAGTTCGGCTCGCTTCGGCTGCGCGAATTCGTTCGCGTCGACAATCTGTTCGACAAGAAATATGCCGGATCGGTGATCGTCAATGAGGGGAACAGCCGCTTCTTCGAGCCGGCGCCCGAGCGCAACTATTCGATTGGCGTGACCGCGAGCTACGAATTTTGAGATGTGCCATCTGCTTGAATCAAGCCAGCATGTCGGCCCAGATGTTCTTTGCCCAGGCGAGCGCGTACTCGGCCTCTGCCGCGCTCGGCGCGGCGGATAGGCCTCCGCTGCCGTTGACGGTCAACATGGTGCGCGATCCCGTGTCGTAGCGATGCACCGAGGCGACATGGACTGCTTCTCGAGCGGTGACGAAGCTATAGCAGGTATTGGTCAACATCGGCGCCGGGTTCACCATTCGATCGCGCAGGAGCGCTACCACGGCCGAGGCGCATATCTTCGCTTGCGCGTTGGCCATGTGCCCCGATTTCGGCATGTTGGGAGCAGCGAGGATCGCGTCGCCCAAAACGTGCACATTGCGTGCGATCTTCGACTCGTAAGTTAGGAAGTCGACTTCGCACCAGCGATTGTTGGCAACGACAAGACCTGCCCTTTCGGCGATCTGTGCGGCCTTTTGTGGTGGAATGACGTTGAGCACGTCGGCTTTGACATCCTCGAAAGTAAGCCTGGCGGTTTGGCTCTTGGCGTCGACGCTCACCAGCTCACTGTTCGGGCGATACTCGATCATGCCCGGATAGAGCTCCTTCCAGGCTTTCGCGAACAGAGCCTTCTTCGACACGATGTCCTCGTTGGCGTCCAACACCAGAACCTTGCATCTCGGCTTTGCCTGCTTGAAGTAGTGTGCGACCTGGCAAGCTCGCTCATACGGACCAGGCGGGCAACGATACGGTGCCCTCGGTACGTGCATGGCGAACACGCCGCCGTCACGCATCGCCTCCAACTGGGCGCGCAGAATTTCGGTTTGGGTCCCGGCCTTCCAGGCGTGCGGAACACGAGCCTGCGCCTCAGCGCTGGCGAGACCCGGGACTTGGTCGTACATAAACTGCACGCCGGGCGCGAGGATCAAGCGGTCGTACACGATCGCTCCGCCGCTCGCAAGCCGCAGACTGCGCGCTTTGAAGTCCACGCCGATTGCTTCGTCGACGACGATCTGGACAGCGTACTTGCTCTGCAAGGCGAAATAGCTCGCGCTGATGTCGGCAAGCTTCTTGCTGCCGCCGACCACTAAGTTCGACAGGGGACAGGACATGAATTGCGCGGCGGGCTCGACCAGCACGACGCGGATCTCCGGCGCCCACATCTTGATGTATTTGGCGGCGGTAGCGCCCGCATACCCCGCGCCGACCACCACCACTACGGGGCTAGCGCGCACCTGGCGAGCAGGCTGTGAGCTGCATCCCGCAACCGCCAAAGAAACCCCCGTACCCACGCGCGCGAGGAAAGCTCGTCGGGCGGGATTCATCGGTGGGTTAGTATCGTTGCCGCGAAAAATACTCGGCGATGAGGGCGATCTGGCGCTCGTCGTAGCCTCTGGCGATGTGATGCATCACGGTGGCGGGCCGTGCGCCGGTCTTGAACTCACTGATGCGGCGCTCGATGTAGGCCTTGTCCAGCCCCGCTAGCGCCGGCATGCCGCCGGCGCTGCGTCCTGCCGTGCCGTGGCAGACGGCGCAACCGGCGGCGAGGTCACGACCCGCGCTGTCCTCGATCGGCAAGTCCTGCCCCAGCGATAGCGAGCAAACAAAGAAAAGCGCCGCGCTCTCCCATTGCGGTTGCACTTTGGCCCCTAGACGAGCAACCGCTGCGCATGCCGCGCTGCCACGAACACCGATCCCGAGAGCAGCGTCGCTAGTTGACGTTCTCTACTTCTCTCTCCGAGAACTCGAGTTTGATCTTGTCGTCGTCACCGACGTCGACGGTAACCTTTCCGCCGTTGGCCAACCGCCCGAACAACAGTTCGTCGGCAAGCGCGCGGCGGATCGTATCTTGGATCAGACGAGCCATCGGCCGCGCACCCATCAGAGGATCGAAGCCCTTCTTGCCGAGATACTTCTTGAGCGGCTCGGTAAACGTGACGTCGACCTTCTTCTCGTGCAACTGGTCCTCCAGTTGCATCAGGAACTTATCGACCACTCGCAGAATGATCTCCTCGTTGAGAGCCGAGAAGGATATGATGGCGTCCAGGCGATTGCGGAACTCCGGCGTAAACAGCCGGCGGATTTCCGCCATCTCATCTCCGGCACGCTTGTCCTGAACGAAACCCATCATGGTCTTGGTGAGGGTTTCGGCGCCGGCGTTGGTCGTCATGATCAGGATCACGTTGCGGAAGTCCGCCTTGCGCCCGTTGTTGTCGGTGAGCGTGCCGTGGTCCATCACCTGGAGC
>CAZILI010000092.1:0-11202 GCA_964539965.1 uncultured Burkholderiales bacterium
CATGAGCACGCGCGCGCAAGTGCAGGAGTACGAGCCGCCCTATGTCGAATACGTCGACATCGTCGATCTGTGCGATCTGTTGGCGCAGCACGCGACCGACAACGGCATCGTCGCCGCATGCGACGAGGTCAAACAAGCAGTCGCCGAGGCGACGCTCGCCGCGGGCGCCAAGGGCAAGAGCGTGGCGCATTCCAACGGCGCGTCGATCTACTTCCCGAAGAAAAACATATCGCCCTTGTACGCCAAGCTCGACTTCGTGAAGAAGAACGCTTGGGGCGCCTTTCTCGCAGAGTACTTGGCGGGCGTCGGCCGGAGGCCCGAGAGATAGGGGGTATATCTGCTTCGAGCGCTTCCACACTAGTGCTATAGCTTCCTACTACGGCGAGTATGGGATTTTGCAATCTAACCGACGGCGTGGCCGATCTGGCGCGGCTGGCTGCGCTGTTGCGCGCGGCAGAGCGGATATTGATCTTTACGGGCGCGGGCATCTCGACGCCGAGCGGCATTCCTGACTATCGCGGACCGCAAGGGGTGTGGAAGACCAGGCAACCGGTCTACTACGCCGACTTCATGAGTTCACACGCGGCGCGCGTGCGCCACTGGAGCTTGCGCGCGGAGAGCGCGGAGCTGTTCGGCAACGCTCGGCCGAATGCCGTTCACCGTGCCGTGTGTCATCTGGAGCAGGCGGGCAAGCTCGGCTGGGTGCTCACGCAAAATGTCGACGGGCTACATGCCGCCGCCGGGACCGGCGCCGCACGCTTGATCGAGATCCACGGCAGCACGCGGACGGTCGAGTGCCAGCGTTGCGGTTGGACCGACCCGGTCGAGCCGCATCTGGCAGCCTTTCGTGCCGACGGCGAGCCGCCGCTGTGCGCTTGCGGCGGCTATCTCAAGACGGCGACGATCAGCTTCGGCCAGCCCTTGAGGGCGAGCGACACGGCACGCGCGCAGGAAGCGGCGCAGAACTGCGATCTGGTGATCGCGATGGGGTCGACTTTGTCGGTGCAGCCCGCCAGCCTGTTTCCGCTGTTGGCGGCAGAGCGCGGTGTGCCCTACGCGATCATCAACCGCGGCGACACGGACCACGACGGCATGGCGTGCGTGTCGCTGCGACTCGAAGGCGACGTGGTCGACTGCTTTCCGCCTGCGGTGCAGGCGGCGCTCGGCTAGGCGGCGGCCGGTTCGGCCTCGGGCATCTTGTTGAGCGCGACGGTCTCGTGCACGGCAGGCGAGTAGATCTCGAGGACCTCTAGGTCGTCGGAGCAATCCAATTCGTTGTGCGTGATGCCGGCGGGCTGCAGCACGCAGTCCCCCGCGTGGAACAGGAATTCGCCCTGACCTTGGTAGACGAACTTGATCCAGCCCTTGAGCACGTAGAACATTTGGAAATCGCACAAATGGCGATGCAGGCCGGTGGTGTGCAGAGTGTCGTGCGCGGTGTCTTTTTTGATGCGGATCACATGCGCGCGGAACTGCCCGTTGGTGGCCGCGTCGATGCCGAGGTCTCGATATTCCATGAAGCTGCGCAACCCGGGCTTGAACACCGCATCCTTGGCGAAACTGGCACTGAATCGTTGCGCTTCCTTGCTCATGTTGGGCTCCTCAACTGGAAAGGGCGGGACTGGTGACGCTGAGCTTATCGACTGCGTCGATCGGCGTCAAATCGGTGTGGCGGCCCGCGGGCGATCCCGCGCGGGCGCTGTTTGTTATCATCGCCGTAGATCACTGCGGGAGTTCGGCCGGAGGAGGGTAGCGATGACCGTTCAGATCAGGCTATTGAGTGAGGCATTGGGAGCCGAAGTGCTGGGTTGGAACGCCGGCGCTGCCGACGCAGAAGACGACATGGCGGCTCTCAAGGCGGCGTTTCTCGAATATCATCTGCTGTGCATACGCAGCCAGCCGTTACCGCCCGCCGCCTTTCGCCAGCTCGCACGGTACTTCGGCGAGCCGCAGCCGCAGTTGCTGCGCAGCCAGCGGGTGGAAGGCGCGCCCGAAGTCTCGCTGCTCGATAGCACCTATCGCACGGCCGAAGACAAGCCCGACGACCTGACGCGCGTGCGGCTGTCGGGTTGGCACACCGACGATTCGTACTTCGCGCGGCCCGCCAAAGCGACCATGCTGCAGGGGTTGTGCATCCCCGAGGCCGGCGGGCAGACGCGATTTTGCAATACGCGGCGGGCCTACGAGGATCTTCCGGCGGCGATGAAACAACGCCTGGATCCGCTGCGAGCGGTGCATTGCTACGACACCGCGCGTGCCTCCGCTCGCGCCCAAGCGCGCTCTGAAGAGGAGAAAAGCGAAACTCCCGACGTCGTGCATCCGCTGGTGCGCACCCACGAAGAAACCGGCAAGAAAGCGATCTACTTCAACTCCAACCGCACCGATGTCATCGTCGACATGCCGCGCGATGAAAGCGACACGCTGCTCGATTGGATCCATCGCCACATGACGCAGCCGCAATATCGATACGACCACACTTGGCGCATCGGCGACATTCTGTTGTGGGACAACCGCAGTCTGATCCACTCGGTGAACGTGGATTTCCCGGTCGGGCAGCGGCGGCTGCACCAGCGCATCTTGCTGAAAGGCGAGCAGCCGGTTTGAGGCCCGAATCCGAGCCGGCGATCCCTCTTACGCACACGGGCGAAGCGGCGGCGGTCAGATTGCCGCGCAGTTTCGGTCAATATCTAGGCGCCATGGGGCCGGGGCTGGTGGTGGCGCTTACCTGGCTGGGCGCGGGCGACCTGGTCGACTCGGCGGTCGCCGGCGGCCACTACGGCTACGGTCTCATGTGGGCGATGGCGGTCGCGCTGTTCGTACGATTCGTCTTTGTGTCCATCATCGCCAAGTACGCGCTGTGCAATCAAAACGGCGAGAGCCTCATGGCGGGCCTCAGGCGGCTGCATCCGCTGCTGCCGGTCGTGGTCGGCCTCATCGCCCTGTTGTTCGGGCACTTCTACAACTCCTACATGATCAAGGGCGTGGGAGAAACGACCACCAAGCTGGTCGGCGCGCTGCCGCCTTGGGCCTGGTCGGCGCTATGGTCGGCGCTCGCTGGGGTGCTGCTTTGGCGCGGCGCGTATCGCCATCTCGAAATAGTTTTTTATGTGTTCTTGGGCATGCTCAGCGTGTCGTTGATCGGTGTAGCGCTGTGGAGCGGGCCTAACCCACGAGCGGCGCTGCAAGGCGTGTTCACGTTCGCCGTACCGGAGCAAAAGGGGTCGTTCGGCGCGTTTCTCATGGTCACTTCGCTGATCGGCGCCGTCGGCGGATCGATCGGTAATCTCCTCTATCCGTACTTCATGCGCCAGAAGGGTTGGGCCGGTCCGCAATTCCGCCGCCTGCAGCACTACTATCTCGCGTTTGGCACTTCGGTGATCGTCGTTCTCTATCTGGCGGTTTGGACCATCGGCGCGGAAGTACTGCATCCGCGCGGCATCACTATTTCTAACTTGGACGACCTCGCCAGCCTGCTCACTCTGGTGCTCGGCCCGCTGGGCGGTCCGATTTTCTATCTCGGTGTTTTCGCGGCGCTGTACAGTTCCGTGATCGGCATCGCGGCGGGCTACGGCCTGCTGTGCGCCGACGCTTTGAGCGTGCGGCGCGCCGCCGCTGCCGCGCCGGACGGCGAGGGCGATCCCGCGCGCTCTACGGCCTATCGGGCAGTGGCCGTTTGGTGCCTATTTTCTCCGCTGATATGGAGTCTGCCCGGCATGCCTGGATTCATTACCCTGACTGTGGTGGCGAACGCCGCCAGCGTCGTGGTGCTACCCTTGTTATGCGGGAGCTTGTGGGTGATCACGGCCCGCGGCGCGCTTATCGGCCCCGCCTACCGCAACCGCTGGTGGGAGAACGCCCTGATGCTGGCCCTATTCGTGCTGTCCGTCTGGGGAGCCTACCAGTCGATCGTTTCGATCGCCGCCGCGCTGCAGCCCGCTTGAGGGCGCGGGGAGGGCTGGGCGACATGTTTGATCCAGATCAAAGTGCGCGCACGCCGGATGCCTAACCTATCGGGATTCGGCATGTCTCGTTGCGCGGCAAGGTGCTACTCGCCGCCGCCACGATGCTCGCAAGCGCGTGCCCGTAGACGAGGGAGAGAAGTTGGCGGCTGACAGACCCACCGATCGCCTAGGTAGCGTCGCGGCGCAGTTGCGCCGCGCGGTCAATATCGCCGCGGCGGCCAATCAGATCACCACCATCGCGTCGGGTTTTCGCTTGACGACGCTCAACGCTGCCATCCTCACCACGCAGGGTGGGCCGTCGGCGCGCGGCTTTGCTCAGGTGGCCGAGGAGCTGCGCCGCTTCAGCGAGGAAGTGAACGTGCGCATGACGCGCCTCACCGAGGCCGCGCTGGCGCCGGTGACGGCTGTCTCCTCGGTGCTGAAGTACGCGAGGCTAAGCGGCGTGCTCGACAGGACCGCCGCGCAAGCCGATTCACGCGATCGGCTGCGGACTGCCTCCGAGCGTGTGAGTACGGTAGTGGAGGCGAACCTCGCCACGCTCGGCGAGGCGATGGAACGGGTCCGGCCCGAAGTGGAGCGCGCGGTTCGCGCCAGCAAGCTGGGCCGCGGACTCGCGCGCGCCGCCAAGATCGAAGCGGCGCGCTGCACCGAGCACAGCGTGCAGTTGATGCAAGTATCGGAAGAATTCGAAGTTCAAGTGGAGCGCATCAGCGAGCTGTTGCAAATCATCCAGAAGGAAAGTGCGGGAGGTCCAAGGTGAAAGCGACGACCGTATTCTTCGAGCGCGGCGCGCACAAGTGGGTGGTGATCGCGCGCGATCCGTCGCGGCCGGGCTATGTCATCGACACCAACGAATACTTGGTGAGCGACGGATCGGTCGCGATGCTGCTCGACCCCGGCGGCATGGAGGTTTTCCCCGGCGTTTTCACCGCTATCAGCGCGCACTTCGACCCCAATCAAATCGAGTATCTGTTCGCTTCGCACCAAGACCCGGACATCATTTCGTCATTGGCGCTGTGGCTGGAATTTAACCCGAAGCTGAAGTGCTATGTGAGCTGGCTGTGGGCATCGTTCATAACGCATTTCGGCGGCAAGGACGAGACCTTCATCAAGATTCCGGACGAAGGCATGGAGTTGCGCTTGGGAGCGCTCAGCTTGCAAGCGGTTCCCGCGCATTATTTGCATTCGTCGGGCAATTTCCACCTGTATGATCCGGTCGCAAAAGTGCTGTTCACCGGCGATGTAGGCGCCGCCCTGCTGCCCCCGGGCAGCGAAGGGCTGTTCGTGGAGGATTTTGATCGCCACGTGCGTCACGCCGAAGGCTTTCATCGGCGCTGGATGGGCTCGGCGCCCGCCAAGCGCGACTGGTGCGAGCGGGTGAGCAAACTCGCGATCGACATGTTGTGTCCGCAGCACGGCGCTATCTATCGCGGCGCCGACGTCGGGCGCTTCATCAACTGGTTCGACGAGCTGGAGGTCGGCCTGGTGCGCGCGCCGAAGAGCGCCGCCGGCTGAGCCGTCTTTATTCGTCGCGCGGGCTTCAGTCGCGCGCTTTGATCCAGTTGATTTCGCGCGCGGTGGCGGGCCCGACCAGGGTTTGCTTGAGGCTCGCGGGAATTTCCGATTGCGTCTCGCTCACCGGAATGCGCCCGCCCATGATTTCGGCGTAGCGCTGCGGATAGCGCGGCTGCGCATCCGGCTCGGCGTAACCGTCGGGCAACCGCGGCTGGTTGTCTTGCGGTTCGTATTTGTCGCTCGCGCCGACGGTATGCAGCAGTTCGTGGGCGATGATCACGTTGTTGGAGCCCGCCAGGCGCCGGGCGGCGAACACGTTGGCTACACCGATCATGCCTTCGCGCAAGCCGAGCGAGTGATCCAGCCGCGCGTGTTGCGCCGGATCAAAATACACCGCGAACAGCTTGATGTGCGGCGCGGCCCCACTGTACGTGTCGGCGCGCCATGCCCAGAAACGCAGCTTCAGGCTCCACAGCATGATGGCGGCGACGTTGCCGCCCACCGGTGCCGGCGAAGGCAGCGACCCGACCTCGGGCGCCAGGCGAATCTCTACCGGCGAGCCATACTGCGGCGCAATGTCGTAGCGCTCGGCTTCGCGGCGGACGAAAGCCACGATAGGCTCGAACGATTCTGCCTTGAGTTCCGCGATGTAGCGCGCGCTCGCCTCGCTGCGGTCACCATTGATCGGATAGACAACCGCGTGCAGTGGGTATTTCCACTGCGCGACGCGCGTCCTAGTTCGCCAGGTGCCCAATGCCACCGAGGCGAGTACTAGTACCAAGACAGCGATGCGTAGTTTCTTGAACACGGCGGGTAGGGTGGGGATCGCCTATGGTAGCAGCGCGCCACGCGAGACGACGAGTACAATCGGCGCCTGGCGCGCGAGGAGAAGAGTTCATGGAGCAGGGGTTTATCCATCCGCAGTTCCTGGTCGAAACCGAATGGCTGGCGGCCCACTTAAATGATCCCGCTGTGCGGCTGCTCGATTGCACGACGCACTTGCTGCCGCCCACGCACGGCGGACCGTACGATGTCCTCGCCGGTCGCGCCGACTACGAGAAGGGCCACATTCCCGGCGCGGGTTTCGTCGACCTCGACCACGAGGTGTCCGACCGCGATCACCGGTTGCATTTCATGTTGCCCAAGCCCGAGCAGTTTGCCGCCGCGATGTCGGCATTGGGCGTGGGCGACGATACCCGGGTCGTGACCTACTCGACGGCCAATCATTGGTGGGCGACGCGCCTGTGGTGGATGCTGCGCGTATTCGGCCACGACAATGCCGCCGTGTTGAACGGCGGGTTTCAGAAGTGGGTGCGCGAAGGCCGTCCGGTCGAAAGCGGCCCCGCGAAGACGGCAGCGGCGGCGCGCTTTACCTCACGCTATCGCGCCGGTCATGTGGTCGGCAAGCAGGACGTGCGCGCCGCCATCGGCGACGAAAAGGTTTGCACCGTGAATGCGTTGCGCCCCGAACAGCACGCCGGCAGCGGGGGAACGAACTACGGCAGGCCGGGCCACATCAGCGGCAGCATCAACATCGCGGCGGTGAACGCGGTCGACGCCGACAACATGTTCAAGAGCGCCCCCGCGCTGCGGACGATGTTCGCGCCCGCGCTCGCCGCCCCGCGCGTGATCGCTTATTGCGGCGGCGGCATCGCCGCCACCAGCGCGGCACTGGTGTTGACGATGTTGGGACACGACAACGTGCAGGTGTACGACGCGTCGTTGAGCGAATGGGCGGAAGATGCGAGCTTGCCGATGGAAGTGGGCTAGTGTCGCCCAACCAAGCTGTGGTTTGCGCCCAGACCCGCGCCGATTTCGACACGTTTATCCGGTTGCAGTACCGACTCTAGACACACCATTTGCTCAACGAACTTCAGACTCAGGACACTAGACTTCGCGCCCGGCCAGCACGGACGCCGGACCAGACCAATCGGAGGAGATTATGCGGCTTATTCAATTCAAGCAGCCGAACGGCGCGCGCAAAGTGGGCGTCGCGGCGCAGGACGGCAAGACGGCACAAGTGCTCGCCGTCGACAGCGTCTACCAGCTCGCGCGCGAAGCGTATCGCAGCGGGCGCAGCCTGGCGGCCTTGGCGGGCGAGCGGACCACGAGCGAGAATGTGGACTATGACGCCCTGGTGCGCGAACGGCGCTTGTTGCCCCCGCTCGACCATCCCGATCCGGCGCGCTGGCTTATCACCGGCACCGGGCTGTCCCACTTGGGCAGTGCGGCGGCGCGGGATTCGATGCACACCAAGCTGCAGAAAGACGAGAGCGAGCTCACCGATTCGATGAAGATGTTCAAGTGGGGGCGCGAGGGCGGCAAGCCCAAGGCGGGCGAGATCGGGGTGGCGCCTGAGTGGTTCTACAAGGGCGACGGGCGCTGCGTGGTGGCACCGGAGCAGGCGCTGGAGTGGCCTGCCTACGCGCTCGACGGCGGCGATGAGGTCGAGGTCGTTGGGTTGTACGTGATCGGGGACGGCGGCGAAGTGCTGCGCGTAGGCTTTGCGCTCGGCAACGAGTACGCCGACCACGTCATGGAGCGCAAGAACTATCTCTATCTCGCTCACTCGAAGCTGCGACAATGTTCTTACGGACCCGAGCTATTGCCGGGCGAACTGCCGGCGAGTGTGACCGGACAGGCGCGGCTCGTGCGCGGCGGCGAGACGATTTGGTCGGATAGTTGGTTGAGCGGCGAAGACAACATGGCGCACTCGATTCACAATCTCGAGCACCATCATTTCAAGTATCGCGATTTCCGCCGCCCCGGAGACGTGCATGTGCATTTCTTCGGCGCGGCGACCGGGAGTTTCACCCAGAACATCGTGACCAAGCCGGGCGATGTGTTCGAGATCGACTCACCATTGTTCGGCCGTGCGCTGCGCAATCCGTTGGCGGCGAGCGGACACGCGCAGGAGTTAATCCCGGTGCGCACGTTGTAGTGGGGTATGTGCGTGCAGGCCGCATCTGGATGCGCTAGTCCGATTGCTACCCACCGAGGTATGGCCGCTGACCGGTGCGTGGGACGCACCCCCCTGCGGTGCCATGTAGGGTGTGCCCTGCGCACCGAATGACCGTGCCATGGTGCGTGGGACGCACCCTACGCGCGGTGTGGTGAGAGCGATGCCATGTAGGGTGCGCCCTGCGCACCGAATAGCCGTGGCATAGTGGTGGGACGCACCCTACGCGCGGTGCGTTGAGAGTGATGTCATGTAGGGTGCGCCCTGCGCACCGAATAACCGTGACATGGTGCGTGGGACGCACCCTACGGGCGGTGCGGTGAGAGTGATGTCATGTAGGGTGCGCCCTGCGCACCGAGCCGACATCGGAGGTGCGTGGGACGTAGCCCACGGGTTTCGACGACATAGAGGGGAGCATGTTCGAATATTTTCCTGTAGACGCAAAGCAGTTCGATGGGCCGGTACTGGTCACCGGCGCGGGCGGGTGCATTGGCGGTTGGGCATTGGCGCTGCTCGCCCGGGCGGGCGTGCCGACGGTCGCCTTCGACTTGACCGAGGATAAGCGCAGGCCGGCGTTGCTCATGTCGGATGCGGAACTCGCGCGCGTGAAATGGATGACCGGCGACATCGGCGACTCCGCCGCGGTGATGCGCGCGGTAGAAGCGAGCGGCGCGCGCGCTCATTCACCTTGCGGCATTGCAAGTGCCGTTCTGTAAAGCCGATCCGATCGCGGGCGCCAAAGTGAACGTGGTCGGCACCGTCAATGTGCTGGAGGCGGCGCGCAAGCTCGGCATCAAGCGCATCGCCTACGCCAGCTCGACCGCCGCGCACGGGCTGTTGCCCGACAGCCCTTGGATGGCGACCTTGTACGGCGCTTACAAGCTCTGCAACGAGCACACAGCCAAGGTGTATTTCCAGGATTGGGGTGTGCCGAGTGTGGGGTTTCGCCCGGGGGTGGTGTACGGCGTGGGCCGCGATCAGGGCATGACCTCGAAAACCACCATCGCGATTCTCGCAGCCGCGGCGGGCCAAGCGTACACGGTGCCGTTTCGCGGCGCGGTGTCCTGGCTACACGCGGGTGAGGTGGCGAGCGCGTTCGTGCGCGCGGTAGCCAGTGAGCGCAGCGAGGCGAGGGTATTCGACATCAACGGTGTCCCTTCCAGCGTCGAGCGCGGGATCGAGATTTTGCGTGGTCTAGTGCCCGACGCCGAGCTGGCCGTCGCAGGCGGCGCGCTGCCGTTTCCGATGAATATTCCAGACACGCCGCTACGCGACTATCTCGGCGATTACGGCTCGGTGCCGCTGGAGGCGGGTATCGAGAAAACCCTGCAGGCGTTTCGGGCGCTGCTTCGCGCCGGCAAGTTGAGCGCGCAAAATATTTCCTAAGCGCGCCTTTCCCCCGGCGTGCTGCCCCAGGCGATATAGCCGGTGCCCGCCAAAGTCGGGCTCACCCATAGCTCGCTCAAATAGGCGGCCGCGAGATTCCAAGGCCGCGCCACACCGTCGTAGGTGGTCAGGTAGCGGCGCGCGCGATACAGCGCGACCAGATTCACCGGCGCGAGCCACCAACTCGTCAGCTTGAAGCCCGCGAGCGCCACGCGCGCACAGGGCTTGGCGTGGGCGAATACTCGTTGTATCGCGAGCGGTGAGCGCAGCACGTCGTGCGTGTAGTGAAACAATATCGCGTCGTAGTGGCCGCCGATATCGGCGCGCTCCACGGCGGATTCGATCAGCGCGACGTTCTTCCATCGCTCACGCCGCACTCGCTCGCGCGCCAAACTCAACATGTGCGGACTGAGATCCACACCGATCAGCTCGCCGCTCGAGCCGATGCGCTCACGGATGAGAGAGAACGACAAACCGGTGCCGCAGCCGACGTCCAGTACCCGATCGCCGCGACGCAATCCCAGCATGGCGATCGTGCGTGTGCGCACTGGTTCGATCAAGCCGCAACTACGGTCGTATTTCGGTGCGAGGTCGGCGTAGCGGGTGAGCGCGAGCGAAGCGTCGGGACTGTGCATCAGTGTTGCGGTCAAGGCGGTCGGACACGTTCACGTTACACGCAGGTCGCAAGGACTGCAATACGGCGGGCAAAACTCCTCGCTGCGGCAAGCGGAGATGATCGATAATAGCGCTCGCCCATCAATCGGACCGCGTGTCGCAAGCATGGAACAATTGGTCGTCAAAGCGCCGCTTTGGGCCACCCTCGAAGAGGACGACGACAACCTACTGCCGCTGCCCAAAGCGGTCCTGTTGGCGTTGCTGTTCGAGCTGTTGATTCTGGCGCTGCTGATTATCAATTGGCGCGAGCTGCTCGGCAAGGCCGAACCGCCGCCGATGAAGGTGGAGTTCGTCAAGGTCACGCCGCCGCCTAAGGAGGCGCCGGCGCCGCCGCAGTCTTTGCCCGAGCCCGAAGTGAAACCCGAGCCGCCCCCTCCGCCTCCGCCGCCCAAGCGAGAGAAGAAGATAGTCGAGGCGGAGAAGCCCAAGCCGATAGAAAAGCCGCGCCCTTTGCCCGAAGTCAAGCCCGAGCCCAAGCCCATACCGGAGCCGCCGCCTATTGCGCAACCACAGCCCGAGCCCGAACCGACGCCTCCCGAGCAGGTCGCCGAGCCCGCGCCCGAACCGCCGCCGGTGCCGGCGCCACGCGAGGCACCGCCACCGCAGGCGGTGCGCGAGGTGCCGCAGGCCGCCCCGGTGGAGGCTTCGCCCAGCCCGCCCGAGCCGCCACGACAGCAGCGCAGCGGCAAGCCGGTGTATAAGGTG
>CAZILI010000093.1:0-11113 GCA_964539965.1 uncultured Burkholderiales bacterium
CGGCCGAGTATTGCTCCATTCAGTCCATGCCGGACGCGAGTCCGACCAAGTGGCACCTCGCGCACACCAGCTGGTTTTTCGAGACCTTCATCCTGGAAAACGCGGTCAAGCGCTATAAGCCGTTTCATCCGCTGTTTCGCGTGCTGTTCAATTCCTATTACAACGCCGTCGGCGATAGGCATCCGCGCCCGCAGCGCGGCGTGCTGTCGCGCCCGAGCCTGGACGAGGTGCGCCGCTACCGCAAGCACGTCGACGAGCAGCTGCTGGCCCTGCTCGCCGAGCCGCGCGCGCTCGACGCACAAGCGCTGGAGTTGGTCGAACTCGGTTTGCAGCACGAGCAGCAGCACCAAGAGCTGATCCTCACGGATTCGAAGCACATGCTGTCGCTCAATCCGCTTAAGCCGGTGTACTACGGCCGCTGGCCGCTAGTCACCGTCAAGCCGAGACGTCCGCGCTGGCACGCCTTTGAGGAAGGCGTGCGCGAGATCGGCCATCGCGGTGAAGGCTTCGGCTTCGACAACGAATCGCCGCGCCATCGCGTTTTCGTGCAGGCGTTCGAGTTGGCCTGTCACCCGGTCACGCACGGCGATTTCCTGAGGTTCATAGATGACGGCGGCTACCGCCGGCCGGAGCTATGGCTGTCGGCCGGGTGGGATTGGCTGCGAGCCAACGGGGTGCATGCGCCGCTGTATTGGGAAGAGCGCGACGGCAAGTGGTGGACCTTCACCTTGCACGGCATGGCCGAGATCGACCCCAACACGCCGGTATGTCATGTGAGCTACTACGAGGCCGACGCCTATGCGCGCTGGGCGGGCGCTCGCCTGCCGAGCGAAGCCGAGTGGGAGATCGCGGGCGAATCCGCGCCCATCGAAGGCAACTTCCGCGAGCGCGGCGCCTTCCACCCGCTGCCGCTGGCCGACGATCGCGCCAATGACTATCCCGCTCAGCTGTACGGCGACGTGTGGGAGTGGACGCGCAGCGACTACGGCCCCTACCCCGGCTTCAAGACGGCTGCGGGCGCGGTCGGCGAGTACAACGGCAAGTTCATGTGCGGACAGTACGTGCTGCGCGGCGGCTCATGCGCCACACCGAGTTCACACATTCGCGCGACCTACCGCAACTTTTTCCCCCCCGACGCGCGCTGGCAATTCAGCGGCATCCGCCTGGCGCGCGATCTCGGCTAGGGCGCTGGGCAGGCGGGAGTATAGGGAGTATCTCACTATACTCCGCATGCAGATTAGCGTTTCACGTATCTACTACCATGGGTATGGGAGTATACCCTAGCTAGGTCGGGTTCCCGCGCCGGTCTTCAAATGGCGCGCCATCGCAGCGACATCGCCGGCGATCGCCTTGAGCGCTTTGCGTTCCATCGCACGAAAGCGCTTGGCCATAGCGCGACCCAGCGCGGTGACCGTGGCCCCGCCGCCCGCTCTGCCGCCGACCTCGGTCAACACCAGCGGCTGCGCGAAGCTTTGATTCATCGCGTCGACCAACATCCACGCGCGCCGGTACGACATGCCCAGCGCGCGCGCCGCGGCCGAAATCGAGCCGGTCGCCTCGATGCGCTCGAGCAGCATCGTCTTGCCCGGGCCGATGGCGGGATGCTCGCCGGCGAACACACGCAATCTCAAATCGGGTCGACACCGCATCGCGACGCAATTCCGAGAACAGATGGCGCCGTATTCTACTGGGATCGCGTCTTGCGTCTCCGGTAAAACGCAGGATTGCGCCGAAAATGTGCCGGTTAATCGCGCTTAGTTTTCGCGACGGCTGCGTATGATGCCTAGTCAAGGAGACTAGACATGGACTTCTACGAAGTACTGAACCTCAAGACCAAAAAGGTCGAATTTCACGGCAGCCAGCACGACTGCCGCGAATACGCGACCCGCCAGGGCGGGCTGTACATCATCCGCGAGAACTCCCGGCGGCGCGGCTATTTCGGCAACCATCATTTGGGCGCCGGCGATGCCTGGCTCAAGCTGGATCCATCGGCCGCCTAGTCGAGCACTACGCCATTTGTTAGCTCCAAACGGCAGCGAGGGGGCCCGCCTGCGGGCCCCCTTCGTGTTCTCGCCGTCACGATCGCTGCCCCAGCAGCGCGCCCATCATCGCCTCGGCCTGCCTCGCATAGCCCCCACCGAACAGGTTCAGGTGGTTCAGCACGTGATACAAGTTGTACAAGGTCTTGCGCGCCTCATAGCCCGGCTCGAGCGGCCACGCTTCGCGGTAGGCGTGGTGGAAACGCGCAGAAAAGCCGCCGAACAACTCGGTCATCGCCAGATCGCACTCGCGGTCGCCGTAGTACACCGCTGGGTCGTATAGCACCGGCGCCCCGCGCGCATCGGCGGCGCGATTGCCGCTCCAGAGGTCACCGTGCAAGAGCGAGGCCGGCGGCGCGTGCCCGGCCAGCAATCGAGGCAGCGCGTCGAGCAATTTCTCCCCCTTGTCCTGCAGCGTCCCGGTGTAGCCTTGCGCCGCCGCGAGCGCGAGTTGTTGGCCCAAGCGGCGATCCCGCCAAAACTCCACCCAGTCGGCAGACTCGCCATTGGGTTGCGCGCTCGCGCCGATGAAATTGTCGCGGCCGAAGCCATAGCGCACGCGACAGAGGCGATGCAGACTCGCGAGCTGTCGCCCGAGCATTTCCTCGCACGAGGCGTCGGCAGCCGTAAGCTCGATGAACTCGGTCACGAGATACGCGTGGACGCCCGCTAGGCCGCACACGATCGGCTGCGGCACGCGCAGCACGCCGGCACCCGCGAGCGCGCGCAATCCGTGCGCTTCGGCTTCGAACATGTCCAAGGCCGACGGCGCATTCAGTTTCAAGAAGAAGCGCGCGCCGCCGCAATCGAGCCGATAGGCGGCGTTGATACAGCCGCCCGCGACCGGCTCGGCGTCGCGCAGCGCCAATCGCTCGCCGAGCGTGTTTGCGAGCATGGCGACGATCTCACGCAAGACGGTCGGCGCAGGAGCGATGGCGATTCGTATCTGCAGGCGAAACCCGCATTGTCGCAGACTCGTACCGTGTGGGCGGCGTATGATGGTGGAGATCCGTCAAGACGGAAATCCGACGCATGAAACACGCCTTGCTGATAGGGTGCGCGCTGGCCGCATGGTCCGCCTCGCCCTGCTCCGCCGAGAACGCCAAGATCCTGCGCGTGGTGCCGCACTCCAACCTCACCATTCTCGACCCGGTGTGGACCACCGCTTACATCACCCGCAATCACGGCTACATGATCTACGACACTCTGTTCGGCACCGACGAGCAAGGCGCGGTGAGGCCGCAGATGGTGGAAAAGTGGAGCGTGAGCGAGGATAAGCTCGTCTACACGTTTACGTTGCGCGCGGGGCTCGCCTTTCACGACGGCGCGGCGGTGACGAGCGAGGACGCCGTCGCCTCGATCGCGCGCTGGGGCAAGCGCGACGTCATGGGCCAAGCGCTCATGGCGGCGACGGATCGACTCGAGAAAGTCGACGCCAGAACGTTTCGCTTGACGCTCAAAGCACCGTACGCGCTGGTGCTTGAATCGCTCGGCAAGACCAGCTCCCACGTGCCGTTCGTCATGCCCAAGCGCGTAGCCGACACACCCGCCGACCGTCAGATCGAGTCGACCATCGGCTCGGGGCCGTTCATGTTCCAGAGCCAGGAGTGGAAGCCGGGCGAGCGGGTCGTGTACGTGAAGAACCCCAAGTATGTCGCGCGCAGCGAGCCCGCCAGCGGCACGGCCGGGGGCAAGCTCGCTAAGCTCGACCGCGTCGAGTGGCTGATCGTCAAGGACTCGCAGACCCAAGTGAATGCGCTCGCCGCCGGCGAAGTCGACATGATCGAGTCCGTGCCGTTCGAGTTGTACGCCGGCCTAAAGGCGCGCGCCGACATCCGTATCGTCAACTACTACCCGGTGGGCTTTCAGGCCTTCATGCGCATGAATCACCTGCAGCCGCCGTTCAACAATGCCAAGGTGCGTCAGGCGGCGCTGGCGGCGATGAATCAAACCGCCGTCCTGCGCGCGCAAGTCGGCGTGCCGGAACTGTACGCGCCGTGCGCCTCCATCTACCCGTGCAAGACGGCGTACGCGAACGAGCGCGGGTTGGAAGCGCTTGCCAAGCCGAACATGAAGCGCGCGCGCCAGTTGCTGGGCGAATCGGGCTACGACGGCACGCCGGTCGTCCTCATGCAGCAGACCGACTTGGCGCCGATCTCCAAAACACCGGTGGTGGTGGCGCAACTGCTGCGCCAAGCCGGTTTCAAGGTCGACTTACAGGCGATGGATTGGCAGACCCTGGTGTCGCGGCGGGCGAAAAAAGATCCGCCCGCACGGGGAGGCTGGAGCGCGTTCGTGACGTGGGGGGTGGCGGCCGACCTCTCCAATCCGGTGAGCAACAATCCGCTCAACGCCGCCTGCGAGGACGCTTGGTTCGGCTGGCCTTGCGATTCCGAGTTGCAAGCGCTGCGCGCGCGCTTTGCGCGCACCGCCGACGAGCCGACGCGCAAGTCCTTGGCCGAGGCGATCCAGGTGCGCGCAGCCGCTGTAGTGACACACGTGCCGCTAGGCGAATATCAGATTCCGGCGGCGGCCCGCAGGAGCGTATCCGGCGTGGTGATCGCGCCGGCCTTGGTCGCTTGGAACATCAGCAAGAGCGAGTAGCCTGCCCTCAATAGCTAGACAGCTCGATCAGATTCAAGTCCGGGTCGCGAAAGTACACCGAGGTCATGGCGCCCTTGCTGCCGGTGCGGCGTATCGGTCCTTCGATGACTCGCACGTTGCAGCGCTCCAAGTGCTTGAGCACAACATCGAAATCGGTCTGCGTGACAAAGCAGAAATCGCCCGACCCCGGCACGGTGAGGCTTGCCTTCGGCTCTGCTTCTCGACCGCTCTGCTGCAGCTGTATGCGTTGCTCGCCCAAGCACAGCGCTTTGCTACCGGCGCCGAAGCTGAAAGACTTGATTCCGAGCACGCTGTCGTAGAACCGGCAGGTGTCTTCGACACTCTTTACCGTCAATACGAAATGGTCCAGCCTGTCGACTGCTATCATGGCCTCCGCTCCTGACGGGGCATTGCGGCCGGGCGCGCCGGCTAACGCTGCCAAGGCCGACGGGCAGGGGTGGTGCGCACCGCGGACTCGTCCTTGTGGCGAAAATTGATGCGGCCCTTGGTGAGGTCATAGGGCGACATCTCCAAGGTGACTTTGTCTCCGGCGAGAATACGAATGCGGTGCTTTCTGATCTTGCCCGAGGCGTACGCCGTGACGCCGACGCCATTGAGCAAGGTCACCCGGAACTGCGTGTTGGGTAGCACTTCACTGACCACACCTTCCATCTCGACGAGTTCTTCCTTCGCCATCGCTCTTCCTTTCGTGCGACACTTCATGTGGCCACGCGCAGGATTGAGCGAGGCATCAAGCTAGACGATGGGAACGAGACCGAGGACTAGACCCGATGGTCGCAACGCTACCATGGTCCCAAAGCACAGTCGACCCTGTTATGTTGGGGCCGATCCGGTTGTTTGCAAGCCTCGCGGCCGGATATTCTCGCCCCGCGGCGATTGAGGGCCGGCGCGGAGGCGTTTCGCGCCCAAAAGAAAGTCTTTGACGAGTAGCCGAGAAACCCGTATAAAGCCGGAAGCTGGATTCTCCAAGCGCTGATATCGTTGGTCCGTCGTAGCCCGCTCACCGGCACTCCTCAGATCTCCCTAAATTCGCTCCTTGAAGGTTCCGCTGCCTGGGCAGGCCGCCCGGCTACTGTCATGACATCTCATTTTCAGCTAAGGACTACAAATGGCATCAGGTACTGTTAAATGGTTCAACGACGCGAAGGGCTTTGGCTTTATTACGCCGGACGACGGCGGCAAGGATCTGTTTGCGCACTTCTCCGCGATTCAGGGTAACGGTTTCAAATCCCTGCAAGAAAACCAAAAGGTGACCTACGACAAAGTCGCCGGTCCCAAAGGCGACCAAGCCGCCAATATCCGGCCGGTCTAGACGCGCCGAGCGTTTAGCAGCCTCCGAATACGTTCCACATGGCGCCCGCACACGCGGGCGCTTTTGTAATTCGCCAGCACACCGCGATGCTAGTGCAGCATCCCGCCGAATAGCGCATCGCTCGGCCGCGGGGGCGCCAGCAAGAAGCCCTGCACGAAGTCGCAACCCGCCGCGTCGAGAAACTCGATCTGTTGCTCCGTCTCCACTCCTTCGGCCACGATGCTAATGCCGAGCTTATGCGCGAGCGCGATCATGGAATCGATCAATTGCTCGCTATTCGCGTTGCGGCCGATGTCTTGGATAAAAGACTGATCGATCTTTATCTTCTTCACGCGAAAGCGCTTCAAATAGCCCAGGCTCGAGTAGCCGATGCCGAAGTCGTCGAGCACGATGCCGATGCCGAGCGCGGTGATGCGATCCAAGCTCTGCCGCGTTTGCTCGACATTGCGCATAAAATCGGTCTCGGTGATCTCGAGTTCGAGCAAGTCGGCGCGCAGGCCGGTCGCGCGCAATACGCTTTCGATGCGCTCGGGCAGGCTCGGGTCGCGAAACTGCCGCGCGGACAAGTTCACCGAGACCGGCAATGCCCCGCCGCTCAACGCCTGCAAGGTAGCCCATTGCGCGCACGCCTTGGCGAGCGCCGAATGACCGATATCGCGGATTAAGCCCGATTCCTCCGCACTGGCGATGAACTCGCCCGGCATCACGGTGCCGCGTTGCGGATGCTGCCAGCGTACCAGCGCCTCGGCGCCGCAGAACGCGCGTGAGCGTGTATCGAACACCGGCTGGAACACCATGCGAAACTCGTCGCGCTGTACCGCCAACAACAACTCGGTGCGCGTCTCCAGTTCGCGCCGCACTTCGCGCTCTTGCGCCTGCTGAAAGAAATGGTAGACGTTACGGCCCGCCTCCTTCGCCTGGTACATCGCCTGGTCGGCGTGGCGCAGCAGGCGATCGCGATCTTCGCCGCTGTCCGGATACCAGGCCACTCCCGCGCTTGCGGTCACCAGTATTCTGGTGGACTCCACCACCAGCGGCTCGCGCACGGTGGCGAGAATCTTCTCGCACAGCGTAGCGACCGCGATGGCGTCGCGTATCGCCTCGATCACGATCACGAACTCATCGCCCGCCAGCCGCGCGACCGTGTCGTGCGCGCGCACCACCGCAGTCAGGCGGCGCGCCGTTTCGATCAACACCTCGTCGCCGGCGGCGCGCCCGAGTGAATCGTTGATGGTCTTGAAGTGATCGAGATCGACGAACAACAGCGCGACCTTCTCCTTGCGCCGCTTCGCCTTGGCGATCGCCTGCGTGAGCCGATCTGACAGCAATCGCAAATTCGGCAGGCCGGTCAAACTATCTCGCGTCGTGGGCTCGGCGAGCGGATCTTCCACGGGCGTACGCCTGCCCAACTCGACTGCATTGACGATGAATCCTTGCACCTCGGGCGTGGCTACGCTGTTGGCGACACTCGCCAGGAAGCTGCGCCAGCCGCCGTCTCGATGCTTCAAGCGAAACTCGATCTCGCCGTGAGGCAAGCCCTTCGCCTGCAGATGCCTAAAAACCTGCTTGACCGCGCTCACATCCTGCGGATGTAGCCACTCCTCGAGCCAGCTGCCGCGCAGCCCTTGCGCGGCAAAGCCCAGCGCCCGCTCGTAGGCGGGACTCTGATAGCGTATGCGCCCGTCCGGGTCGAGCAGCATGCAAAGCGCGCTCTGATGCTCGACCAGAGTTTGATACCACTTCACCGTCGAGGCCAACTCGCGCTCCGCGCTCACGTCGCGTAAGGCGGCGAGAAAATGCGTCACGGCGCCGGCGGCATCGCGCATCGGCGTGAGCGTCAATTCATTGTGAAAAACGCCGCCGTCCTTGCGGTAGTTGCGCAGCACCACCCGCGCGGCGCGGCGCCGCGCAATCGCGAGCCGCACCTCCTTGAGCTGCGGCTGATCGCGATCGCCGAGTTGCAGAAAACGGCAGTTGCGGCCGATCACTTCGTCGGCGTAGTAACCGGTCAAGCGCTCGAATGCCGGGTTGACGAAGACGACCGGAAAGTCGGACTTGGCGGCGTCGGCAACCACGGTTGCCGCTTCGCTCGTCGCCAGGAATGCCTCCCATGGCTCATGCTCCCGAACCCGCGCTACGCCCCCGGGCGGACGCGTGGCCACCCTCTTCAGCTTGTTGTGCAAGCCTAGCCTCCTTGGGATCAAACCAAATACTCGAAAGCGAGAATGAGGGGCGGCTGACAAACCGAATTGTTCACCGCCGGTCGGCGCACGCCGCCGAGCGCGCTCAGGCCAGCTAGCTGCTTGAGGGGAGTATACGAGCAGCGCCCGTTTGTGTAAACAGGCTGCACGATAGTACTCACCTGGGTATAGTGGCAGCCATGACGCGCGAGCCGGCATCACCGATAGCTGCAAATCAGAAATTATAAGTAAGCTCGAATAACAATTGATAGGCGCTTCGATCGGGCTGCGAGACGTAGGCTTGTCCGCCGCGAAATGCCGAGGCGATGAACGCCAACTCTAGCCGACGGCTCTCGCGAAAGCCCAGTACCAAGTCGAACTCTCGGCCGATGTCGCGGCTGTCTCCGCTCGGATCGGCGCTGATACGCGCGTCGCGCAACTGGTCGCCCGCCTCTACTTGGCGATAGCGGTGATACACCATTTCGAGCGAGCTATTCTCCAGCAGCGGGAAGCCCAATGCCAAGGTGGTAATGCCCAAGTTGGACAGCTCGGGACGCAGCAACTCGCCGTAGTAGCGAAAGCGGTTCACGCCGCGAAAGCGCCACTTGTTGGCGTGCAGGCCGGTTTGACGATAAGCGCGGTCCACGCCGTCGCCGCTTCCACCCGAGCCGCGCGCGTAGCCCAACGTCAAGGTTGGCTCCCATTTCATCGGCAAGGTCCAGCTCGCACCGACATCGAGAGCGGAGCCGCGCACGCGCTGCTGCTTTGCCTTCTCGACCACGCTCTGATTGTCGGGCGCATCCTCGAAGCCGAACACGCGCTCACTCCCGCGCACCCAGCCGAAGTCGGCCCAATACTTCAGATCGCCGTAGTCGCCGACGCGTCGGTCGCCCAAGGCGCGCACACCGAACCACGCGAGATTGGCGTCGCTCGCGTCTTCGCGCTCTCGTCCGACCAGCGCGCCCACCGGCTGCCGCTGCGAGCGGTCGTTCTGCTTGAGCGCAAACAGCTCCAGCCGCTGGCGCGGCGCCCACAACCAAGCGGCGCGGCCGAGCAGGCGGTACAGGTCTTCTTTCTCGGGCGCGATGCCGTGCTGCGCGCTCGACTCGCGCGCGAGTTCCCTTGCGCCCGCGAGTTGAAAGTGCCAGGGGCCGGCGTCGTAGTACAGCCGCAGCGCGTCCAGATCATCGTCCCACCACCATTCGCGCTCTTCGGCGATGTTCTGGCGGCCCGCCTGCAGGCTGAGCCCGCTGCCCCCGAGTCGGCCCCAATAGACCCACATCTGGTCGCGCGCCAGTTCCTTCTCCACCTCGCGCGAGCCGCCGCGGCGATACAGCTCGGCCTCGTACACCGCCTTGGCGCTCAAGAATATCGCGGTGGTCTCGCTCCAGGGATAGAACGCTTCCAGTTTCAATTCTTGGTCCAGCTCCAAGCGCTCGTCACGCTTGGCACGTTCGAGCCTCAGGTTCTTGCGGTACAGCGCGCCGGCCACATATTCGCCTCCGAGGGTCAACGGCCGCTGCCACAGCGGCACGCTGAACGGTTGATCGGGTCGGCGCGAATCCTGCCTCCGGGTGAGTGAGCGCGATTGGTTGTACCCCGACTGCGCCACCACCGCCGGCACGCCGAGCAGGGTCAGCCTGACGCTGCCGTCGGCCCCGCGTTCCGCGCCGGTCGCAAGCGCAGTCACCTGCAGCGCACGCCCGCTCGGGCTGCGGCGCAACTCGACGGCGTTTGCGAGCAGCGCGTCCCCCTCGCGCTGCACGTACACCCGCAGGCTGTCGCCAGGCTTGAGTTCGCCCGCCGCCACGCCCTCGAAGCGGGTCGCTTGCGACCACTCGATGCGAAACGGGCCCATCTCCAGTAGGCGGCGTGCGGCGTCGATGCGATCGAGCGCGCCCTGAATCTGGCCGCGCGAGGCTTCTTTGTACGGTTCCCGCCAGTCGATACTTTCGACCGCAAGCTCGCTGCCGGTCCACAGACCGCTCAGACGAAACCAGTTTCCCACGTAGGAGTCGGCTCGAGCGCAGGTCCAAGGCAGGGCGACCAGGAACAACAAGGCGACGTGACGCAGCATGGTGGGTTTCTCTTGGGGATCAGGCAGGGATATGCGCACGCATCGACGCAACGCGCACACACTCGTGGCGATTGAGGTAGTTCAAGAGTTCGTCGAGCTGCGTGAAATCGGAATCTGCCATGACGGCGTGGTGCAGCATGACGCCGACCGGAGCGCCGCGCGCAGCCGCGGCGGCCAAGCGCTCGCCGAGCGCGCGCCACCCCGGCTCGCCCGCATCGCGGCGGCACCAGTCCACGCTCACGGGCAGTTCGGCGAGGCCGTTCAGCGCGAGCGGCGCCGCACCCGCATCGCGCGACAGCGCGCGCACGCCCAATTCGGCGAGATGCGCGAGCGTCGCTTGCGTGCACCGGTTCCAAGGCGGCGTGAAGATGGCGTCCAGCGCATCGCCGAATCGCTCGCGCAGCAGCGATTGCCCCTCTCGCAGATCGGCCCGCTGCTGCGCGGACGAGCGGCTGGCGCCGAATTCGCACTTGCGCCCGCTCGGCTCGTGATTGAGGTGCGCGAAACCGTGTTGGTGCAAGCCGAGTTTGCCGCCCGAGGCCGCGCGCCAGCGCAACAACAAGTGCGCGAGCGAGGCGCTGCACGCGGCGGGAATCACGGCGAGGTCTAGCGGAGTGCGCGCGATTGCGAAGCACTCGAGCAGCAAACAAAGCTTGTCGTCTCCCCACCCCGCGTCGTCGTCGCGAAAGAAAAACTCGACCGGGGCGACGGCGCGATCGAGCGTCTCGGCCAAGGGATTGAGCCAGCTCACGCGGGCGCGCCCACGCGGGAGGCCGAACTCGCGCAGAGCTCGCGCACGACGGCGGCGCTGCGGCGCGCCCCATCGAAGTCGAGCGCAGTGGAATTCGGCGTGAAAGAGTCGAGCTCGGCGATGCAACGC
>CAZILI010000094.1:0-10991 GCA_964539965.1 uncultured Burkholderiales bacterium
AGCCGCAAGCAAGAAGGCTTGGCGTTGATTCGCTCGCTGCGCGACAACCTCCTGATGGCGAGCCTGCAGCGCGTATTCAAGCTCGGGTGGTTCGCGCCGCGTGAGGCGAGCGCGCTGGCCGCCGCGCGGGTGGCGGAGTTACGCATTGCCACGCCGAGCGTCAAGCAACTGGTGCAGTTTTTGAGCGGCGGCAATCAGCAAAAAGCGGTGATCGGCAAGTGGCTCAATGCCGAGCCCAAACTGTTTTTGTTCGACGAGCCGACGCGCGGCATCGATGTGGGCGCCAAAGCCGAGGTGTTCGCCTTGATCGATCAATTGGTGAAGCGCGGCGCGGCAGTGCTGATGATCAGCTCCGAGCTGACCGAGGTGACCAAGGTGTGCGACCGCGCGTACGTGATGCGCGCCGGACGCATCGTAGGCGAGTTGGGGCGCGAGCAGTTGTCGGAGGAAAACATCTTGCGCTTGGCGATGCACGATGGCTGAGGCGGCCCTGTTTCGCCCGCGTTTCGCCTGGGGGCGCGTGCCCGGTGTGGCCTATATGCTGCTCGGGCTGGTCGTCGTGTTCGCCGCCGCCGGCCATGGTTTCACCGACCGCGCCAACCTCGTCAACATCGCAGTTCAGTCGAGCATTCTACTGTTGTTGGCTCTGCCGATGACCTTCATCATCATGACCGAGGGGATCGACTTGTCGATGGGCGCCGTGCTGACGCTCGCCTGCGTGGTGCTCGCGAAGGTCGCGGTCGTCAGCGGCTCGGTGTCGCTGGCCTTTCTCGCCGGCTTGGGCATCGGACTAGCGTTTGGCTTTGCCAACGGCGCCTTGGTGGCCTGGGTCGCGATCCCGCCGTTCGTGGTGACTCTCGGCACATTGGGCATCGCGCAGGGATTGGCGCTGGTGGTAACCGACGGTCAAAGCGTCACCGGCGTGGGCGACAACATCACCCACTTCTATAGCGGCACCCTGGCCGGCGTCCCCATGCCGCTGGTCATCGCCCTGGCAAGCTACGCCTTCATGCACTGGTTGCTGTATCAGACGCGCTTCGGTGCTTACGTGTTCGCGCTCGGCGGCAACCGCGACGCGCTGCGTCTAGCCGGCGTGCCGGCGAGCGCCTATCTGGTCGGCGTTTATGCGTTGGGCGGGGCCATGGCCGCGCTGGCCGCTTTGCTGCTCACCGCGCGCATGAGTGCCGGCCACCCGACCGCCGGCATCGGCATGGAGTTCGACGCCATCGCCGCAGTGGCGGTCGGCGGCACCTCCTTCGAAAAAGGAAACGGCTGGCTGCCGGGCACCTTGCTCGGTGTGCTCACCGTGGGCGTGCTGCGCAACGGCCTCAACCTGCTCGCTGTGCCCTCTTCGGTACAAGTCGTCGCTGTCGGCGTGCTGGTGATCGCCGCCCTTCTGATCGACGCGTTCAAGGTGAAGACATGAGCCAGGCAGTCGCCACGGCGGCCGGCGGTAGTCACTGGTCCGGCGAGATCAAAACCATCGCGTTGCGCTTGGCGGCCGTGGCGCTCATCTGCGCGCTGCTGAGCACGGTCAGCGACGCGTTCTTGACTGTCAATAACTTACTCAACGTGCTGCGGCAAGCGAGCCTGCTGTTCTTGCTTGCGGCCGGGTCGACCTTGGTGATCCTGACCGCGGGGCTCGATCTGTCGGTGGGCGCGAACGTCGCGCTATCGGCCTGCCTGGCGGCGAGCGTCATCAAATCGACCGGCTCGCCCTGGTTAGGGGCGCTGGTCGGTCTGGGCTGTGGCAGCCTGGTGGGCGTGGGTAACGGGTTATTGGTGACCGCGCTGCGCTTGCCGCCCTTCATCGCCACCTACGGCATGCTATGGATGCTCAGTGGCATGACCTACTGGTTCATGGGTGGGGAAACCATACACGGCTTTCCGCCCGGCTTTCGCGCCATCGGCAGCGGCTATTGGCTGGGCATTCCGATCCCGGTCTATCTCATGGCGCTGTTCTTGATCGTAGGGGTGTTGTTCGCGCAGTTCACGACCTACGGCCAAGAGATCTACGGCATCGGGGCAAACCCGGTCGCGGCGCGGCTTTCCGGCATTCCGGTCAAGAAGAGACTCATGCTGGTGTACACCGTGAGCGGTGCGATGGCGGGGCTGGCGAGCCTCATCTTCTTGGCTCGGCTGAATTCCGCCGAAGGCGACATCGGCGAAACCCTAACCTTGCCGGCAATCGCCGCCGTGCTGATAGGTGGGACTTCGCTGTTCGGCGGCGTCGGCACGGTCGGCGGCACGCTTATCGGTGCGTTGATTCTTACCTTGGTGCTGAACGGCATGAACCTTCTAACTATCAACGCCAATTGGCAACCACTGGTGACGGGAGTCATCGTCATCTTGGCCGTATATTTGGACATTCTCACCCGCAAGCGCAGCAGCGCGGACAGATAAACTATCTCACCTTTAGGAGAGCAACCATGAAACGACGCCTTACCGTAGCCGCCTCGCTGGCAATGCTTTGCTCGGGGCTCGCGCAAGCCGACGGCGAGAGGATCGCGGTTTTCACCAAGAACCAGACTAATCCGTTCTTCGCCGCCGTGCGTATGGGCGCCGACAATGCCGCAGCGCAGTTGAAGGCGAGCACCATCCACTACGTGCCGACCAAGCCCGACAGCATTCCGGAGCAGCTGAGCCAGGTGGAGGACGTCATCGTTAAGAAACCGAGCGCGATCGTGTTCACCCCGGTGGACTACAAGGCGATGGTGCCGGCGGTGGAGAAGATCAACGCCGCCAAGATTCCGGTGGTAAATATCACCGACCGCTCGGCCGGCGGAGAGTTCGTCACCTTCATCGGCTCGAACGATCACCAGCTCGGCTTGGAGACGGCGCGCCACCTGCTGAAAGCGCTCGGCGGCAAAGGCAACGTCGTGATCCTGGAGGGCGTGAAGGGCTCGATCACCAACACCGATCGCACGCGCGGCTTTCGTGACGCGATCAAAGACTTCCCCAACGTCAAGCTGCTGACCTCCCAGCCCGCCAACTACCAACGCCTGCAAGCGCTGCAGGTGATGGAGAACCTGATGCAATCCTATCCGGAGATCGACGGCGTGATGGCGGCCAACGATGCCATGGCGACGGGAGTCATCGAGGCGCTCGAGGGCGCCAACCGCAAGGCGTTGGTGATCGGCATCAACGGCACCAAGGAGGCGGTCGATGCGATCAAGGCCGGTAGAATGCTCGCCAGCGGCGACTACAACGCGTTCAACCAAGGCTGCCTAGGCGCCATGGCGGCCATCCGTCAGCTTCGCAATCAGCCGGTGCCTAAGGAAATCCTGTTTCCGGTCGCCATCATCGACAAGACCAACTACCAGCCGTACGACATCGCGCCCGACAAGAAGACCTGCCCGAAGTGGGAAGACGCGGTCAAACAGTGACCTCAGACCCATCGCGAGGAATCCGACCATGACTGCAGCTTTGTTCACCCCCTATACGATGCGTGGCATCACCCTGCCAAATCGCATCGTGGTCTCGCCGATGTGCCAGTACGCGTCGGAAGACGGATCGGCCAACGACTGGCATCTCATGCATCTGGGCCAGTTCGCCATGGGCGCGGCGGGATTGGTCATTACCGAGGCCACACACGTGAGCGCAGTGGGGCGCATCAGTCACCGCTGCCTGGGCCTGTACAGCGACGACAACGAGGCCTCGCTCGCTCGAGTGATCGCCTTCTGCCGCCGCTACGGCGTGGCGAAACTCGGCATCCAGCTCGCCCATGCAGGGCGCAAGGGCTCGGTGCATACCCCGCTCGAAGGCAGCAAGCCGTTGGCCGCGGGCGAGCGGCCGTGGCAGACGCTCGCTCCTTCCGCCCTGCCCTTCGGACCCGGCTGGCACACCCCGCAAGCGCTCGATCGCGAGGGGCTACAAGAAGTAAAGCGGCAGTTCGTCGATGCCACGCTGCGCGCCGCGCGCATCGGCTTCGACCTGGCGGAATTGCACGTCGGTCATGGCTACCTCTTGCACGAATTTCTCTCCCCGCTTTCCAATCAGCGCGACGACGAATACGGCGGCACGACGGCCAAGCGAATACGCTTCCCGCTGGAGGTGTTCGAGGCCGTGCGGCGCGCCTGGCCGCAAGACAGGCCGCTCGGGGTGCGGGTATCGGCGACCGATTGGGTCGAAGGCGGCTGGACGCCGCAAGAGACGGTCACCTTTTCGCGCGAGTTGAAAGCACTGGGTTGCGATTTCATGGACGTGACCTCGGGGCAAGTCGACCCGCGGCAGCAAATCCCGTTCGCGCCCGGCTACAACGTCGCGTTCGCGGAGCAAGTCAAGCGCGAGGCCGGCATTCCCGCGATGGCGGTGGGAATGATCACCAAGGCGGCGCAGGCCGAAGCTATCGTCGCGAGCGGACAGGCCGACCTGATCGCCATCGCGCGCGCGATGATGGACGATCCGCGGTGGGCCTGGCACGCCGCGCGCGAGCTGGGGGCCGAGACTGCCTACGCGCCGCAATACGTGCGCTGCGCGCCCGGCGCGTGGAAACCCTAGAGGAGAGACGATGAGAGTCGGCTTTGTCGGGCTGGGCCGCATGGGCCAAGCCATGGCGCGGCGCCTGTTGGGGGCGGGCCATGACCTGACCGTATACAACCGTACGACGGAGAAAACCGCGGCGCTCGCCGCGTCCGGCGCCAAGGTCGCGGCCACCGTCGCCTCCGCCGCACAGGCGAGCGAAGTGCTGATCACCATGCTCGCCGACGACCCGGCGCTGGAGACGGTCGCGCTCGGACCGAGCGGACTCGCCCAATCGCTGCCGCGTGATGCCGTTCACATGGCGATGGGCACGCACGGTGTCGGTATCGTCGCCAAGCTCGCGGCCGCGCACGGGGCGGCAGGCCAGCACCTGGTGTCGGCGCCGGTGCTGGGCCGGCCCGATCGAGCCGCCACGGGTGAATTGGGAATCGTGATCGGCGGCGAGAGCGGTGCGCTCGAGCGCTGCCGTGGGCTGTTGCCCGCCATGGGCAAGCGCATTTTCGAAGCGGGCGAGAATCCCGTGGCGGCGGCCTCGATCAAACTCGCCAACAACTTCCTGCTCGGTTGCGCGATCGAGGCGATGGGCGAAGCATTCTCGCTGATCCGCAAGTACGGCGTCGCGCCGAGCGTGTTCTATGACGTCATCACCGAGGTGTTATTCGCCGCGCCGGCCTACAAGGTCTACGGCAAGATCATCGCCGACGAAGACTACGATCAAGTGGGCATTACCGCCGTGTTGGGATTGAAGGACTGCAACTTGGCGCTGGCTGCGAGCGATGCCGCCCGCCTGCCGCTACCGAGCGCGAGCGTTTGGCGCGACCGGCTGCTGGCCGCCATTGCCCAGGGCGACGGCGAGCGCGACTGGTCGGTGATGGCCAAAGAGCAAGCGCGAGCAAGCGGCCTGCGCTCCGACTAGCCCCGGTGGATAGCGCAGGGTATAGGCCGCTTCGCCAAGAGTGGAAGCGGCCCTGGCTGGGCTACTCGGCCGGGTATATTTGCGCTACCGCCCGGCGGGGGCGACCAGAGTGCGCTGCACCCAACCGCTGAAGTCGGCCGCATCGACCTTGACGAAGCCGTTCTTCGCCTCGCCGGTCGCCACCAATTCGTCGGTACGCTTCAAGGTCGCCACCACCGCGCTGTCCTTGGACGGCTCGGCGAACACCTTTACGTTGGCGATTTTGGCGAGCAGCATCTGCCCGGCTTGTTGCGGTGCTTCGGCCTTGGTCGAAGCGGCGGCATTGGCATCGCCCGCGGCACTGCTCTGCTTGATGAGTTCCGGCTTGTCGCGAATCGCCAGCACGATGTTGTTGTAGTTGTCGAGCAAGCTCGCGGCGATGACTTTGCCTTCCGGCGTATTGGTGTAACCGCCGGCCGCGCCGACCGCCCCGCCGCCGAATCCCCATCCGCTGATGTTGAAGTCGGTCTTGGTCGCCTTGCCTTCGGCCGCCGCCACTTGTAGGCTGGAGCGCACGTCGGCGATCAACAAGCTGGTGCCGGCCTCCTTGAACTTGACTCCGCCGGCCACCGCGCCGACACCGGGGAGCCGATTGCCGGTCAAGCGCCCGATCACCCCACCTACCGCGCCGCCTACCCCACCGGTGTCGGAAGCGGCGATCTGGATATCCGGCGTCATCACGAAGTCGGCCGCCTGCATCTGACCCTTGCCGACGTTGGACTCTTGGCGCAACTCACCCGACTCGGCCATGGCGCGCTCCTGCTGCAGATTTTGCATCGCGATGCCGCGTTCGACGACGTCGAAGCAGCCCGACTGCTGGATCATCATGCGCAACAGCGCAGCCGGCGAGCCCAGGCCGTAGTGGCGCAGGTGGCCCCAGCCGTGCTGGGGTTCAGCCACCGCGAGCGCGCCGAAGCTCTTAGCGCACTTTTCGACCTTCGAGCCAGCCTCGTCCGCGCACCACCCGCTCGCCGCACCACCGACCAAGAGCGCCGCAAGCGCGCTCTGCATTGTTGTCTTCGACATGGATTGTGTCCTTCCCGGTTTTGTTATCGCTGCTCTTCTGCTATGCGAACTTGAGAGTCTTTTCCGCAGCAAACTATATCGCCCGATTCGCTCGCCGGTCAATTGTACTTTCGGACTATTGCCTGCGCCGCGGGGGTGCCTCAGGTCGAAAAAATCTTGCCTGGATTCATAATGTTGTGGGGGTCCAGCGCGAGTTTGATTTGGCGCATGACGCCCACCGCCGCGCCGAGTTCGGCCTGCAGAAATGGCATCTTGCCGCTACCGATGCCGTGCTCTCCGGTGCAGGTGCCTTGCAGAGCCAGAGTGCGCGTCACCATGCGGTCGTGCAGCGCCTTGGCGCGGGCGATCTCGTCCGCGTTTGCGGGATCGAGCAGGATCAGCAAATGAAAATTGCCGTCGCCCACGTGCCCGACGATGCACACGGTGAAGCCCGAGCGATCGATGTCCTCGCGCGTAGCGAGCATGCATTCGGCGAGCCGCGAGATCGGCACGCACACGTCGGTGATGAGCGCGCGCGAGCCGGGCCGCAGCGCCATGGCGGCGTACAGCGTGTGGTCGCGCGCCTGCCACAGCCGGCTGCGCTCTTCGGGCCGCGTCGCCCAGCGAAAATCGCCGGCGCCGACCTCGCGCGCGATCTCGCCGACGCGCTGCGCCTGCTCGGCGACGGCCGCCTCGCTGCCGTGAAACTCGAAGAACAGGGTGGGACTCACCGCGTAGTCGAGCTTCGAGTAGCGGTTGACCGCCTCCATCATCACTTCGTCGAGTATCTCGATGCGCGCGACCGAAATACCCGACTGAATGGTGAGTATCACGCTGTCGATGGCGGCCCTAAGGCTGGGAAACGGGCACACCGCCGAGGCCATCGCTTCGGGCAGCGGATGCAGTTTGACGGTAAGCTCGGTGATGACCCCGAGAGTGCCCTCGGCGCCGACGAACAGCCGCGTGAGGTCGTATCCGGCGGCCGATTTGCGCGCGCGCCGGGCCGTGCGAATCGTCTCCCCGTTCGCCAGCACGACCTCGAGCCCGAGCACGTTCTCGCGCATGGTGCCGTAGCGTACCGCCATGGTGCCGGAGCCGCGGGTGGAGGCCATTCCGCCCAGGGTCGCGTCGGCGCCCGGATCGATCGGAAAAAACAGTCCGCTGCCGTGCAGTTCGCGGTTGAGCTGCTTGCGCGTCACGCCTGGCTGTATCCGGCAGTCGAGATCCTCGCGATTGACTTCGAGCACGCGATTCATCTGCCCCATGTCGAGGCAAATCCCGCCGCGCACCGCGGTGATGTGGCCCTCGAGCGAGGTCCCGACGCCGAACGGGATGACGGGTACCCGCTCGCTCGCGCACAGGCCGACGACGTCGGCTACCTCCTGCGTGCTGTGGGGAAACACGACGGCATCCGGCGCATGCACGGCGTGATAGGACTCGTCTTGGCCGTGCCGCTCGCAGATGGCGCGCGCCGTGCTCACGCGCTCGCCCAGACGCGCGCGAAGTTGCGCCAGGACGCGGTCGATCGCTTCGCGCGTTGGCGTCACGGCAACTCCATCTCGTCGACGATGGGGAGGAAAATCGCAATAGTCATGAACTTCGATTCTACCTTGGCCGCCCGTTTCGGCACGATGCTACACTTCCGCCAGCCGCAGTGCGCAAATCTGCCGCGGCGCAACGAAACGAACGCGTTGACCACTCACGGAGGAGGGACGATATGAAGATCAAGGCAATCGGAACATTGGTGGTGGGATCGGTATTTGCGCTGGGCTTCTTCGCCGGCCAGAGCATCGGGCAGCAGAAGCCCCCGTCCGAGGGCAAAGGCATCACGGTGGCCGATCCGGTGCTCATGGATATCACCGAGGCGCCGGGCTACAAGCTGCGCGTGCGCATTTTCAACATCGCCGGCGGTGGCGTGGTGCCGCTACACGACCACAAAGACAACCCCGTGATCGCGCATTACTACGGCGGCGGCTCGCTGTCGGAGTTCAATCACGACGGGACCTATGTCAAGGAGCGCGGCGGCAGCAAGACTTTCATCGACGACCGCTCCATCAATCACTGGTACGAGAACAAGACCAAAGACCCGGTCACCGTGGTGGTATCGGACATCGTCAAGCAGTAACAGAGTGCGCCCGCAGCGTACTCACTTGTAGTCGTAAGGCATCGCCATTTGCAGGATATAGTCGGGCGTGCGCATGGCTTCGGCCTCGCGCCGCTCGGCATCCGAGCCTAGCTGCGCCTGCATGTACTGACCGAGGTAGCGTCCGCGCGCCACGATGGCTCGGTTGATCGGCACGCGCTCGGCTTCGAACGCGCGCAGCGCTGCGGGATGATCGCCGTTGCAAGCCTCGAGCGCTTGGGCGAGCGCCAACACATCTCCCCCCGCCTTGGAGACGCCCATCGCCGTGTGCGGCCGAGCGATGAAGGCCGCGTCGCCCACCACGGCCACACGCCCGTCGGCCATGCGCGACGGCTCGACGTCGTAAATGGCCTGAAAGAAGTGCACCGGGGAGCGCGCGATCGTCTCGGCGATGAGCGGTGCTAGGTTTCGCTGTGCGATGTCTATCATCTCCTGGCGCACTTCGGCCCGCAACAGCCCGGGCGGGATGCCGTTGGCATGGTGCACGCCGCGGTCGTCGGTGCAAAAGTGGCGTAGCGTCTCATCGGAGGCGGGGTGATACCACACCACGTTGATCTGGCGTTTGCCGGGCTCGTAACTGTAGTTCGGTCCCGGCACGGGATAGGCGATGGCTTGCTCTCCCGGCGCGGCGCAGATGGTGTAGCGATCGCTCAGTAGCTTGTGCGCCGCCGGCGATAGCGCGGTTTCGTCCACTAGGCATCGCCACGCCAGGTAGCCGGCGTAGTACGCTTTGGTCTGCGGCGCCACTTGGCCGCGTACCGTGGAGCGCAGCCCGTCGGCACCGATCAGGAGATCGGCCTCGAGCAGCGTGCCGTCGGAGAACCGCGCGCAGACGCGCTCACCGTCTTGCTCGTAGCGCTCGAGATTCATGCCCTTGTGATAGCGCTCGGCGGGAAACGGCGCCTTGAGTAATTCGAATAGCCGCGTCCACGAAGTCATCGGTTGCTCGTAGCCGCGCTCGGTGATGGTGGCGCCCTCGCGATCGAGCACCAGGCGCGAGGGTAAATCGATGCCCAATCGCCGCTCGGTCACCCCCGCAGCCGCGAACGCTTCGGGCAGCCCCGGCAGGATGGTGATGCCCGCGCCGCGGCCTTCCAGCGGCCCGTCGACGCGCTCGAACACGTCGACCTGCCAACCCATAGCGCGCAGCATGTGGCCGGCCAACAATCCTGAAATCGAGCCGCCGATCAGGAGCGCGCGCGGCGGTGCCGCGCTTACGCGATGATTCGTCATAGTCGTGTCTTATCGTGAGTATCGTGGAGGGAGATGAAACGGGGTTCGCTCTGCGCGCGCAAGAGTAGCACTAAACGAAGGTCGCGGCGCGTAGGCGCGAAGCATGCCTGTACCCCTAGTGGTACAGGTCATAAAGACTAGCCCAGAAGCGGCGTTAGATGGGATACTCCTACTCTTGAGGCTGCCGCGCGCGGCCGCGCTGGCGTTCGCGGTACAGATTGATGAGCGCATTGGTCGAGCTGTCGTGCGCGGCAGTCGGCGCATTGCTCACGAGTTCGGGTTCGATGTTGCGCGCGAGCTGCTTGCCTAGCTCCACACCCCATTGGTCGAACGAGTTCACGTTCCATACCACGCCTTGTACGAACACCTTATGCTCGTACAGCGCGATCAGCGCGCCCAAGCTCGCGGGGTCGAGGCGCTCGAGGACGATGGTGTTGCTGGGTCGATTGCCCTCGAAGACTTTGTGCGGCGTCAGTCGTGCCAGCGCATCCGCGCTCAAGCCCTGGGCTTGCAGTTCACCGCGCGCCTCCTCCTCGGTCTTGCCGCGCATCAGCGCTTCGGTTTGAGCGAAGCAGTTGGCAAGCAAGATGTCATGATGCCGGCCGATCGGGTGGTGCGGTTCGAGCGCGACGATGAAGTCCGCCGGGATGAGTCCGCTGCCCTGATGCAACAGCTGAAAGAACGCGTGCTGTCCGTTGGTGCCGGGCTCACCCCAGATCACCGGCCCGGTCGTGTAGGGCACGCGCTTGCCGGCGAGGGTCACGGACTTACCGTTACTTTCCATATCGAGCTGCTGTAGATAGGCGGGAAAGCGATGCAGGTATTGGTCGTACGGCGCGATGGTGTGACTCTCGGCCCCGAAGAAGTTCGCATACCAGATGCCGAGCAGTGCCAGCACGACCGGCATGTTGCGGGCGAGCGGCGCCTGCAGGAAATGCTCGTCCATGCCGTGCGCGCCCGCCAACAACTGCTCGAATCGCTCCATGCCGATGTAGAGCGCGATCGGCAAGCCGATCGCCGACCACAACGAGTAACGCCCGCCCACCCAGTCCCAAAACTCGAACATGTTCGCGGTATCGATGCCGAAGGCGCGCACCGCTTCGGCATTGGTCGACACGGCGACGAAGTGGCGAGCGATGTCCGCCTGAGCGGCGCCGCTGTCGAGAAACGAGC